>JAIRYX010000193.1 GCA_031267635.1 Planctomycetaceae bacterium | reverse complement strand
TTTTAAAAACCTTCACGCGACTTCGTCGCCTTCGCGGTAACCAAACTTCCGCACAAAACCTGTTTAATGTCGTTTAACAAATTTTGTGATCTTATTTCACGAATGAGATCATGGAATTGTAACAGCTTCGCCGCCGTCTCGCGTGCCGAGCGCGCCCCAAACACCGTAAGGTGAAACGCCGACTGTTACCGGCGCTGAGGAAGTATTGCCGCAATCGACTGAATCCGTGATAAAATGAACGCTTCCATCGCCGAAACCGCTATTGACTCCGCCGGTGTGATTGCCGGTCGCCGACGCTATACGCGAACCTGTACCGGATGGTCCTCCGCCAGGATAACAAGAAGGAGAATTGGGCGGCAAAATGGTGGTAAACATCGTCGTTCCAATATACGGCATCCCATATAGTCGCCCATATAACCCTCGTCGAATGTTACCGGTTGACGTTACATATTGTTTTCCGTTGGTATAAGACGTAACGCAAAGACTGGGATTTGTCGCTATGCCTGTTGCGTTGACACGAATGTCTCCGCGAATCATGCCGTCCGCTTGATTTCCCTCGGAATTGTTTGCGGCATTTCCAATAACAGTTTCAGAAATCATCACCGTATTGGACGAACCATCCGCAAGTCCGTCGTACCCAAAACACCGGAATGCCGCGCCGAATGCGCCGCGATAAAACGTCGTGGAGCTGTCAAGATCATTATCGTTTCCTGTCCAAACACTTGTTGGATAATCTCCATTACAAAAAACAATATTGTTTCTTGCCGGTTCATTTGTGTTTGGAGCAGCTTTGGCGGAATCAGACGGACAAAGAATCGTGTTGATTTTCCCGCCAAAACCTTGATCCCAATTACTCTGATTGGTTGCATTGGAAGTCGGACGACTTTGCCCATTCATTCCCGAAATTTCCAATAAAGCAGCACAACATTCGTAACGTTGTGCTTGCTCCATGTAAGGTAAAAGAAACACAAATGTTGATACAGGTTGTCCGCATGCCAACTTGTTATTACTGGATTCACCAGGGTAAGCTCGCGCGAGTCCAGGCGGAAAGACTTTTTTTGCGTCGTGATGGTTGGCGAGAGCAAGCAAAACTTGCTTCATGTTGTTACTGCATTGCATCCGCCGCGCCGCTTCGCGAGCCGCTTGAACCGCAGGCAAAAGTAATGCAATCAAGATGCCAATGATCGCAATGACCACAAGAAGCTCGACCAGCGTAAACGCTCGGCGAACACAAGATTTTTTTCCAAATCGGACAGAAATGCTCGCAATAACGCGGGCCAACAAGAGGGAAATCGCACGTAAAACATGGTATGTAAACCATTTTACGTACCCCCCCCCCCCAATACATTTTGACACAATTCAAGAAAGTTAAACGCTTTGTTCAATTTTTTCATCACTGAAACTCCCTAATTTTAGTTTTTTTTGGAATTTGTAAGACAAAAATCACCGTAATTTTTGCCTAACAGTTAACTTAATTGATTATTATCATACATCAAGATTTGAAATCTTCCAAGAGGAATGTGAGATATTTTGAGATTTTCTTGAATTTTTCTGCTTATGTCACACTTTGGAGAAGGATTTGATCTATAAGATACTGTAACGATTCAGTCGATCAAACCCAATAAATCCGCACTGGATAACAATCTTAATAACGATAGGAAACTTCTAAAAACCTCTCCCTAATATCAACAAGTTCTTATTTTTCAATGGTAGAATTTGTTGAAAGTGGGGTTTTTAGAAGTTCCCATAGTCTCCATGGGCTGGTTCTCCGAAAGATTTTACTATTGCAACCCTTATGTTTTAGATCGTGGACTTTTATCAACACCGAGCTGGTGGGTCGCGCGGAGTATCGCGTCAACATGACCGTGAAGATGCAAGCGATCAGGGAAATTGTTTCTATTCCGAGCGAGGTGATATTACCAACGGTACGTGTTAAAGTTCCATTCGTGTATTCGCGACAACAATGAAACTTCAAAGAGTAGGTTTGACAACGATACAACCGATTTCATTGAGTCCGTTTTTCAATTTTTGAAAAATTTCTTCATTGGGATAAGTGCCGACAATCGCGCCGCCGGAACCGGCAAATTTGGCAGACGCTCCAGCCGCTCGCGCAGTTTCAATCATTTCAACATGTTCCTTCGGCAAATGACAGATGGAATGCCGCAAATCAAAATTCGCGTTAATCAATTTCGCTAACTTTTCATAATTCTTTTCATAAATCGCTTTTTTGGCGTCTTGTGCGTATTGCGCAAATTGTTGCATAGCGTTGACAATGACCGTTTCGCCATTTTCAAATCTTGCGCGTAGATTGTTATGAAAAACTTCCGTTGGCTCGCCCGCATCGGAAGAATAAGCGATATAAAGAGGCGGTGCAAATTCAAGTGAAAAGGGTTCATATTTTCCACACTCAAATCCGTCGATATGACACATCGCTTCGCACGAAAAATCCATAAAAACCATGCCTTCAAAAACCTGCACGACACGATCTTGCAAACCGGCAGTGATTCCCAACTCGTCGCGCTCAATCGATAACACAAGCGACGGAAGAAGATTTTGGGGAATATCCACACCGTAAAAATCAATGAGACAACGAAATGCGGCAACGATAATCGCGCTAGAACCGGCAAGTCCAACTTGACGCGGAATATTTGATTCGTAGCGAATCGAAAAATTATCTTGTTTCAATTGCCGTCCTGTTTTAGCGCAATAATCACAAAATCCCTTAATGGCAGCTTTAATCAGACGGACTCCGCCGTAATACCCGTGCAATCGAACATCCGTAGCCAAATCATGGATATTTCTGAAGACGCTGATATCATTCTGACTTGCGACAATTTCAAGCCGATCCCATTCATACAGCGTCACTTGCGCCCAATGATTTTTTACAATGACGGAAATAGTTTTTCCATGGTAACCGTCGGAAGGATTTCCCATCAATCCGGCACGAGCGTAAGCGCGTCGTCGAATAAGTTCCATAATGCGTCCTTTGGGTTATTGCAATAAGACGTAACGATTCAGTTGCCGTGCGGATTTGTTGGGGTTAGAAAACTGAATAGCTACATAAAATTTTTATACTTCAAACAAGGGATGAAAGGAACAACTGGGAATTAGGAGAGTCGCTTTTTTGCATTTCGGGGGTTACGAAACGGTTTGTCTGACATTGTCCGATAATTCCTTCTTTGTTCCTCAAGCCCAGTTGTCCCTTGCGTTCCTTCAACTCTCCGCGACATTCCGGCAAGAACGCGCATGTCTATTTCAATTATTGCCCTTTGACAAAATCGCCACCGTTGCAAGTGAAAAGAGAAATAAATATTTCGGGATCAATCGTTTCACTGTGAAATTTGACGGAAGCGTCGCCGTAAACAAAATTCGCTCCGCCGGAATGAAAACTGTAAAGCTCGTTGTTGTTAGTACAATTCATCATTTGATTATTGCAAGCAGTTTCGTGAATCCAAAATGACGCTTCCCAATCTGCCCATGCCGCGCCGGAAACCGGTTCTTTAGGCGATGCTGTCGGATCGCCGCGATAATAGTTTTGAATATATTTATACGGTCGCCCCGCGCATTCAAAAAACATCCAACTATTGGATAAACCATCTTTGACTGCACTCATCGGTAATGGTCCTCCCCAATTCGCGTTATCGGAAAGATCAGGATCGTGACGGTCGGGAACAATCATATTTCGATAATAAATGTTTTGCTCGCTACTTCCTTGACCTCCAGATTGATTTGCCGGAGCACGCGGCGTTATTTTTTGCGTCAGAAAAAGATGTTGACGAAACGACGTATCAATCATTTCCGCCGCAACATAATCCGCCGGATAAATTGTTTTCGTTTTATTAACCGAATAATCCATCACATCGCGCGGCGACGGTTCGGGCGTTGCCGGACAAAGAAAAACAGGAATCGTATTTCTCACCGCGTCATAATTTTTTTGGTTGCTCCAATGATGCGTGAAATCGAATCTTTCATAAATTTGCGATTGTTCCAAATACGGTAGTAAGAACGTCAAAATGTTGTAATTCGGGTTTCGCGTGCGAGAAGTCGGCAAACAAGTTCGTGCCTCTTCGTAACTGAGAATCGCCAAACCAATTTGACGCATATTATTTGTACATTGCGTTTTTCTCGCCGACGCTCTTGCCGCTTGAACCGC
>JAIRYX010000127.1 GCA_031267635.1 Planctomycetaceae bacterium | reverse complement strand
TTGCTTGAAGGAAACCTGTTTGGTTTGAGCATACTGGCGGCAATTTGCCTTTTGTACTTTTTTTGGCTGAAACCAATTGAATTGATTGGTCCCAACACGCCGGTTGCCGAAGCGATTCGTGAGCGGGTGAAAGCATTTGGGTTGACAAATCCGGCGATGTTTGTGTTGTTCGGCGTTTTTGTTTCGTTGATTCATTCTGCGTTGGAAGAATATTATTGGCGATGGTTTACCTTTGGGCAGCTTTCGCGAACAGTTTCTCGAACGGCGGCTATTGTCGTTTCGGGATTTGGTTTTATGCTGCACCATATTATTATTCTCGGCGTTTATTTTAAATTTACTCATCCGGCGACGTGGTTATTTTCCTTGGCAGTTGCAGTCGGCGGTATGTATTGGGCATGGCTTTATGCACGAAAAGATTCTATTTATTGCTCTTGGCTCAGTCACGCATGGATCGACATTGCCATTTTCATTGTCGGTTATGATGTGCTGTTTTAGTCGGGAGAATTGTGTGTTAAAAATTAAAAGCTACGTAAGCGAAATTTTTAACTCTGTGATTGAAAACAACTGCTTGCGCAACTTTTCTCTGTCAATTTTTAGTTTTTAACTTTCAGCTTCCTTCATGTCTTTTTTACAATTAAATCAAAAACGTTTTTTAATTTTCGGCGTTGCCAACAAAAAGAGCGTAGCGTGGCATATCGCGAAAATTCTGTGTGAAGAAAATGCGGAAACCGTGTTTGTTGTGCGCGATGAAAAAACGCGGGAACAAGCGAGGAAACTGTTTCCCAATTCGGAAATTTTCATTTGCGATGTAGAACGCGACGAGCAAATCTCGCAACTTCGCGCAGACATTGGACAAAAATTTGACCGCTTTGACGGCATCGTCCATTCGATTGCGTTTGCCGATTACAGCGACGGCTTGCGTCCGTTTCACGAGACCAACAAAAAAGCGTTTCTTCAAGCGGTGGACATTTCCTGTTTTTCGTTAGTCGCAATCAGCCGGGCGTTTGCCGATTTACTTGAGCGTAACGCTTCGGTTGTTACGATCTCCATTTCAACAACCAAAATGGCGAGCGAAAATTACGGCTATATGGCGCCGATCAAAGCGGCTCTTGATTCGACGATTGTTTTTTTAGCGAAATCGTTCAGCAATTTTTCCAATGTGCGTTTTAACGCCGTTGCGCCAAGTTTATTGAAAACGTCCGCATCGGCAGGGATTCCGGGCTATTTGGATTCCTATCTTTTCGCCGAACAAGTGATCCCGCGAAAATCCGCGTTAACCACCGAAGAAGCGGCGGCAACGGCAATCTTTTTACTCAGTCCGCGTTCCAGCGGCATCAACGCTCAAAAAATCATCGTCGATGCAGGAATGTCCATCAATTATTTTGATAAGAAGATTATTCAAAAAATTGCGAATGAAAAATAAATTTCTTATTCTCGAAAATAATAAGTCACAGTGCGTCGGTAAGTTTTCAGAATTAGTATTGAGTTGAGATTTGACGTTTACTATTCCCTCCTTGTGCATAATAAAATGGAAGTTCCTTTTGATTTGGCATTTTTCAACGTAAAATACCTATAAATTGATATTTTTCATATCAAGAGAAATTCTAAAAACCTCCCCCAAATATTCGTAAGCCCGTATTTTTCAACGGTCACGTTTGTTGACAATGAGGTTTTTAGAAGTTCCCTCAAGAGAAATTGAGAGACTTCGCACTAAATTGAGACATGGCGTAACATGAGTTCCTATTTTTTCTGATTCAACGCCTCAAGGACGCGGTCGGTGATTGCCCGCACTAACGCTTCCTGATCAATTCCGCCGACGCTGCTATTGGACGGCGGAGTTTGTTGTTGTGGATTGATCGTCGATTTGAATGTCGGCGGCGTGAAGGCGTGATGTCCGACGCCGGTTTCTTTCCAGCTCTCACGGAACACGTCGTTCGCGCAAAGTTCGCAATTTTTCATACCGATTCGCGGATCATCAATGTTCCATTGCTGTTTGAGACGCAACAAATCTTCCGCTTCGTTTTTAGTGAAATAATCCACGCGCCCCAAATCTCTCGAAATCAACAAAATACGGCAATAAGCGTCGAGGAGTTCGGTCAGCCAATACGCGCGTTCGACGGTCGGTCCCCAACTGACGGTGCCGTGATTTGCCTGCACGACAATATTTGTTTTATCGACAAACGGCAAAATGGTATCGGCAAAATCCTGTCCGCCCGGAATCGCGTATTTGGCAATCGGTACGTCGCCCATAAAAATATCGACTTCCGGCAGAACGCATTGCGGAATTGCCTCCCGCGCGATACCGAATGCCGTTGCGTGCGGCGGATGACAATGCACGACCGACTTGATTTCGGGACGGCGTTTCATAATGGTCAGGTGCAGCATGATTTCGCTCGTGCGTTTCCGCTGACCGGAAATCTGATTCCCCTCCATATCGACGATGCAAAGATCGTCCGTTTTCATAAAGCCCTTGCAAATTTGCGTCGGTGTACAAACCACGCGGTTTTCGTCGAATCGGTAACTGATGTTTCCGTCGTTTGCCGCCGCAAACCCTTTGTTGTAAAGCCGACGACCAATGTCGCAAATCTCTTCTTTAATTTTTTGAAGATTGATCATGGAAACCCCATTTCTTTCAAATTAAACGTGATATTAAATGTTTTTGTAACAAATTTCAAGATATTATTAACTCATGTTACGCATGAGCTATCGTAACTATTCAGCCGCTCCAACCCAATAAATCCGCACTGGGCGTCTGAATAATTATCCAAAAGATTGTACTATTGCAGCCCTTATGTTTTAGATCATGGATTGTTACCAAAAACGTAACTATTCAGTCGCCTCGTGCGGATTTATACTCATCACACTTTAAAATTTGTCTCTCACAAAGGCACGAAGAACACAGAGGGATTCTAAAAAATAAATTCTTTGTGCCTCCGTGCCTTTGTGAGAAAACATAAATTTTAAGCATAGTTTTAGTCTATTTGGCTGGACAACTGAATAGTTACAAAATTTTTTCAAGAGCAAGGAGTATATTTGTTTACGCTTCATGCTCTGATGGGCGGATACAATCCGTCTCTACAAACTTTTCACTTTTATAATTTTTATCTTTTAATTTTCTCAATCGCTTCGTGGTCAATTTCAACCGTATCTAAAATCGCGGTGCAATAAGCGTCCACAGGTTTCAGATTTGGGTAAAACGGCATTGCGGCTTCCGCGCCTTCGCTAAACGCGACCCATTCGCCGATTCCGGCGTTGAGTTCGTCGTAAATCACCAGCTCTTCGTTTTTTCCCGACATACGCGACGTTAAACTGTCGAGCGTCAACGGCGAAACAAGCGACCATTGCGTTCCCGTCAATAACGGATGGACGCGGCTGAGCGTTACCGTTCCGACCACTTCGCCGATTTTCATCGTGTTCCCCTTTCGCTGAACGCTTGACGTAATTTTTCAAGACAAATCGTCGCGTTGTTTATTGACATATTGTTTGCCGACGTGTTGTTTAGCGTCGCGTTGTTGCTGTGCGATACTGTACTTACCGCGCGGCGGGATAAAGGAAAACGATTCGTCAAAAATGCTCTCGCCGTTTCCCGCAACTGATAGCCGCTGAGTTGATCGCCGGGCAAGATCAACACATTCGCGTCGCACGCTGCCGCGTCATGTTTTACCTGTTCCGGTGCGGCACCATAAACCGCGCGGAGCTTCGCGTAACGATTCGCCAGCACGATTCCCGCAGCGGCATAATGATTGGAAACGAGAATCGCCGTTTGATTCGGGTTTTGCTCAAACTGTTTGAGTAGGTGTTCGACCGTTTCAATAATGCAATCGAAAGACGCTTTTTCCAACAAAGTCTCTTGCCGTAAAAATTGTACCAACATTTCCGATTCGCGGTTCATCTGATGCAGCGCAAGTAAGACCGTCGCGGTTTCCTGCAATTTTGCTACTCTGTTTTCCGCTGGAATTTTCGCCGTATTTTTCGATTCCGTTGCAACGGACGCTTGTTCAAGCGTCGCGACAAACTTCAGCGCGATTCCTTTTTTATAACACAAATCGCGGACTGACGGCGTAACAACCGATTCCGTGCGGACAACGATTTCTCGTACTGTTTCCCATTTTCCTTGAATCCGCTCGTCAAGGACGGCAAGCGTTATCAACTGTCCGGCAAGCTGCACAACCAATTTTTTGTTTGCGGCGGACGGCTCTTGTTTTGCAGGACTTTCTGCTTTATGGTTTGGATTCTTTGTTTTGTGATTTGTCGCGGCGCTGTCGGATTTCGCTTGCGGCACGGCAATCGGCGCACGTTGAGCGGTCATCTGTTGCGGCAACAGATCAGCCATCACGCGGCGAACAATCGTATCAATGTCAAATGAAACAACGGACATGTGTTTAGGTGTGAGATCGGAAATCGAAGGGAATGTTTTCAAACCGTGCAAGTATAGAAAATCAATCTTATCGTTTTTCTCTCAATTTTTAAATTTTAACTTTATTATTTTTTAATTTTTAACCGTTCAAGAGTAAGTCAATAACCGTCACTTCCTGAATCTCCCAAAGAGTTACCGGAATCACCGGAACTTCCCGAATCGTATGACGAAGACGAATCACCGCTTGAACTATCTAAACTACTGGAATCGTAGGACGAGGACGAATCACCGCTTGAGCTACCTGAATCACTGGAACTACTCGAATCCCATGACAAAGACGAATCATCGCTTGAGCTATATGAATCGCTGGTTTCAGCTTCTTTATTAGCATCAGTCTTATTACCGATTTCAGTAACATTACTTACTTCGGCATTATCAGGGGCTTTCGTTTCATTACTGGTTTCTATTTCATCATCGGATTCAGGTTCATCAACCATTTCTATTTCATCGTCGGATTCAGGTTCATCAATTATTTCTATTTCAGTGTCGGATTCAGGTTCATCAACCGTTTCTATTTCATCGCTGGTTTCAATTTCATCAACCGTTTCTACTTCATCGTTGGACTCAGGTTCATCAACGGTTTCTAGCTTATTGTTAAGTTTAACTTCATCAATTGGGGTATCATTTCCACCTACATAAAAAGAACCTCTTTCGGGATTGTCTGTTATTTCTTTCCAGAAATCTTTTGTTGATTCCCATGCGCTTTCGGCTTTATCTCCAATTGCGTCTGCGATGTTTTCGGCTTTGTCTTTGATACTTTCCCAGAAATCTTTTGTTGATTCCCATGCACTTTCAGCTTTATCTCCAATTGCTTCTGCTACGTTTTCGGCTTTGTCTTTGGTACTTTCCCAGAAATCTTTTGCGGCTTCTGATGCAACGTCGTTCCATTCTCCAACTTTGTCAATTGTACTTTGAACAAGATTAGATTCAGAAATATCTTGAAAAGTATCAATTGCCTTTTGTGCCAAAGCTGTTCCTGCTAATGCTCCGGCAAGCATGGGATCACTAAACGTTTCAACGGCTGGATAGAGTTGTTGACTTTCATTGCTGTTAGGAAACCCCACGCTCACGAAATGACTGGTTGGATTCTCTTGAAGATGATTGGCGTATTGTTCTAATCGAGCAGTTTCTAAATCATAATGCACTTCAACAGCTTGTTCATGAATTGACGGAATTTGTTCGGCATTTTTTGATGTTTCAATTTCATTTTCTACGTCTTTGGTATCAGTGTGTATTGGAGTAATATCATTGTTTGCAGCAACTACAATAATATCATCTCCACCTGAATACGGATTATACACAGCCTTTTCTACCATTTCTTCCATAAGTCACCTTTGATTTTGAAATTTGTTTTATTGTTATTTAGTAAAAATGTTAGGTATTGTTAAAAGTATCGGCTGGTTGAGTCCTTCTTCAAAAACGACGGCTTGACCTGCTTTTAGGGTATTGACAAATTGTTGTTGCAATTCCGAGCAATTCATGGCTTCTCCCATAAAACGGCGGTCTTCGGCGGAAGTCAACCGCATGAGGAATTTAAGGTTTGTATTTTTGACGGCGTCCGGGATGATTTTGCTTGGAATTTGTTCGGCGATAAAAACGCTTTGACCAAACGCCCGCACTTCCGCCAACATATCGCTGAACATTGTTGCGGCTTTTCCGCTTGCACTTTCGCCGCTGATTTCCGAGTGCCGGTTTCCGGTGTTTCTGCCGAGTAACCGATGGGCTTCCTCAATAACAAGAACATGTCTCGGCAATTTTTCGTTGTTGTCTTTGACAACACCTTCCGTTTGTCGTGTCTCAAAAATAAACGTAAGAATAAACGCCATCAGCAACGCTTGTTGTTCACGGTCGGGAATGGTGTTGAGTTCAATAATCGTCGGTGTTGTTAAATATTCTTTTGCGAAAGTCCATTCCGGGTCTTTTCGTTTTTTCTCTTCTGCTCGTTTGAATATTTGTCCCAGTTGTCCGAGTTTGAGATTGTCAAATTTTCGTTGAAGGGTATCAATCCAGTTATTGGGGTCTTTTTCGCGATAACCTTTTGGAAACGATTCTGTCAAAATCGGTTGGACACAAGACGTAAAGTTGTCGAAAGAAGGAATCGGAAG
>JAIRYX010000056.1 GCA_031267635.1 Planctomycetaceae bacterium | reverse complement strand
TAGGTAGCGCTACCGATAAGAGTAAAAAAAAGAATGGTATGAATATGTTTTGCTTTTTATTCAAATGCGTTTTTTTATTCCGGGGCAAATTTACGTGATTATTTTGGATATTTACTCATTTAATTGAATGAAAATTTCACGGAATAAACAATTCTTAATTCTAAGGTAATTCTATTTTTTAATTTTCATTCATAACTTTGTCAAGCGCCTTTTCCAACACGCCCACATAATAAAACGGCAGATTGATAAGATTAAATTCCTTGCCTGCCTGCGTTTTCACTTTATCGATTGAAAAAGGCTGCGACCAAACTCTAACCGCCCAATCGTGCGGACATTCGTCCATAAACAAATGCAGCGATTTGAGTTTGGAGTTGTGTCCCGATTTTACTTCTATCGGAATGGCTTTACCGTCAAAGTTATACACAAAATCGACTTCGGCAGAGGCGGTTTCTTTTTCTCTCCGCCAGAAAACACGTTTTGTCAACAGACTGTCATTGAGCGTTAGAAGTTCCTGCGCCACAATATGTTCCGCTATTCGTCCGCGCCAAACGTCCTGAATATCTTTAACCGAAAAAACCTCTTTCTGTATGCCTGCAAAATAATTGACCAAACCGGTATCAAGCCACAACAGTTTCGGGCGGCGGCGAAAATTGGGCGCAAGCGGCATTTGCACCGCCGAAGTCGGATAAGCCAATTCGAGCAGCATCGCCTTTTGAATGGTTTGAAACGCCTCGTTCATTTCTCTTGACGAAAAATGGGTATTTCCGAATTTATCATAAGAAATTGCCTCTGCCGCCGAATACCAGCCCACATCTAAAATGGTGCGTATTATCTGAATTTGCCGCGCATTGCCGGTGTATTTTTCCACGTCATCTTTGTATGTAACAAGCAGGGAATCATATATTTCCTTTGCTGCAAGAATATCTTTATTTTTCGCATATTCGGCTATTGCGGCAGGCATTCCGCCTACTAAAATATAATCATAAAAATGTTTGATAATTTTAAAATGAATGCCCGAAACGTCTGTCAGAGTTTCTATTAGATTGGCGTCAAAATCAGCGCCAATGCCGCTCAAATATTCCAAAAACGAGCAGGGACGAATTGCCATATATTGCACCCGCCCAACGGGAAACGATATTTTGCGCATATCAATTACCGTTTCGAGCAGAGACCCTGCAACGATAACGTGAATATAATTGGCTTCTTCGTAAAAGTAGCGCAAAATGGCCACTGCGGGTTTTGAAAACTGAATTTCATCAATAAACAACAGTACCGTCCGGTCTGTTTTTTTTACGTTTTTATAAAAAAATATGTTGGTAATTGCCTCATCTACGTCGTTTCCTGTTTCAAAAAGTTCTCGTTCCTTTTTATTTTCGAGATTCAGTTCAATAAAAACGTCATAATTTTTGGCAAATTCGCGTACCAAAGTTGTTTTTCCAACCTGCCTTGCGCCGCGTAAAACAAGCGGTTTGCGGCTCTCGCTTTCTTTCCATCGCAACAAACGGTCTAATGCTTTTCTTTGTATCATAGTAATAATTATTTACGGCTGCAAAGTTAATACTTTTTCTGAAAAATTGCAAACTTTTAGGGTATAATTCGCTCAATATTGTCAAACTTTTAGGGTATAATTCTATTATTTTTCCCTCTTTGAATTTCATGTAACAAAGTTATGGTATAAATCGAGAAAAATATTTCAGAATGACGGTAAAGGGCGTATTTTGAAATACCCTATGTGTCCGGTTTATCAGGTTTTTTTGTTTTCATCACACGTGTCTTTTATTTCGTTAATATCATTTGTCAAAAATAATTTATGAATTTTAAATAAAAACACATAAAAATCGACTTTTGTATGAATAAAATCGGCATGTTTTGATTTTTTACTCAAAATAATTGTCAAATCAATGCCTATTTAATCAGATGAAAAAACGGATGAAAACGTTGCATGGGATGTGATTTTTTTTTAGTATTGTATATTCAACCATTTTTCCAATTTATTTAGTCCCTGTTTATACTTGGCTGGATTATCTATTTTTAATTTGTTGATATTAAGAAGTTTCCATTGGATTGACGGATAATTTACGAAATAATCGTATTCCGAATTTTCCCACAATGGTGTTCCTGCTTCAAATCCAAGCAAAAATTCCTTGTCGCTACTTTTCAAATTTGAATTGACAAAATCGACAAGTTGCTTTCTCTTTTGCTCGTAATCTTCGTATGCAAACGTAATATCGGTCATTCCATGAAACTGATTTTTCAATGCTTCCGTTTGGTTTATCGGATTGGGCGCAAGCAACTCAACGACCGGTTTTGGACTGCTCAACAGATTGTATATCAATCCGTGTTTAACAGTTTCAAAATCAGAAATATCCATATATTTGAAGTCGAACAGGTCGCGCGGATGCTGACGATTGAGCGCCGCGCCGATTTTACCCCCATAGAGTTGAGAAATGGAAACAACACGAGCCGTCGCGAAAAGTTCAAATGCAGCGCGAGCATTATCACACAAAGGATAATCGGTTGTTGTGCCGATAATTCCGCGCTGTATGCCGTTGACTTCAATCTTTACAGTTACCGTATCCAAAATGCACAACAGTTTGTTGGGAACAGGCGTAACTTTGATGCCCGGAAATGCACGTTCAATTTCCATCTTAATGGCTGACAATTTGCTGTTTATGTTATTCAAACTTGTCGTCCTGTCTTCAATCGGAATATAGGTCAAATCTACATCGACAGAATAGCGTAACATATTTTTTACAAACATATTGATTGCCGTTCCTCCGTGAATGGCAAAATCTTTTTCCTTGTAGATAATCGGTAAAATGCGAAGCAACAGCCGCACCTGTTTTTTATAATAGTTATTCATAATTATTCAGTTCTTCGGGTATAACGATTTGATATTTGGCATTATAAACCCCGTTTTTAATGATTGCCCTTTTCCCGCTGCCCAATGATATTTTGGACAAATCAAGCATTTCAAACCAAGCGTGATTTGCTTTTTCTGCCATATATAGGAACAACCGGTTTACTTTCAACGAATTGCTTTGTTCCAACAACGATTGCAGCAAGTCAGGGCGAAGCGATGTCAAGTGTTCCATTACATAATACAAATCCATTGGATTGTAATATTTTGGAATCATACTCAAACTTTCCAAAAACGCTCTTTCCGGCGATGATAACCGGACTTCAAAGCCACTCTGGGGCGAAGTAGTTATGCCTGTTTGACTGTCAAATATTTCCGATGTTGTTTTCAATACGTCGACGCCCCAATCATATTTTTGCAACCATTCGGGAAACCACTCTTCGCGAGGACAATAGACCACTATTCGCTGACGCCCCATCGGAACAAAATGCGAATAGCCCAACAATTCCAACGCCGATAAAGCACCTATATGCAAACATTTGCCTGCTTGACCATAAAGACAGGACAATGCGCTGAACAGCGTTGCTTTATCGCCTGTCCGTATCATTACGCCTGTGGCAAGGGAGGTTAACCAGCGCGATTTTCGATAATGACGCTGCAACTCGTAAGATATGCCGTTTTCCTTCATCCATGTCGAAAAAAACAATGAACCTGACGGCAACTTTTGGAGTAGTTGGTTTATTTTCGTAAGCCCTTCTGTATTCATGCTGCAAAGATACTAATAAAAATAAACCAATTACGGATCACCTGCAAAATCATGTGTTTAAACTAAACATTCGTCTAAAATGTTGGCCGTAGCGCCTTAAGTTCTTAGTTTTTACCCAAGCTTATGAACGACCAGTCCCGACCGCAGTTTCGGTTCGAACCAAGTCGTTTTGGGAGGCATGATATT
Organism: Planctomycetaceae bacterium; assembly: GCA_031267635.1. Taxonomy (GTDB): domain Bacteria; phylum Planctomycetota; class Planctomycetia; order Pirellulales; family Thermoguttaceae; genus WRMR01. Next base: position 1,922 of record JAIRYX010000056.1, on the reverse strand, counting down.
GCCGGTATCGGCGATGTCGATTAACTGCTTCATGGAGACCGGATAGAGCGCTAAAGCCGCCGCCATCTCGCCGCTGTCCACCCGGCGTTTCAATTCTGCCAGGCCCCGGAGTCCGCCTACGAAATCAATGCGTTTATCCGTGCGGAGGTCTTTCATTCCCAATATCTTGTCTAAAATCAAGCCGGAAGAAATCGTTACATCCAGCACGCCGATAGGGTCATGGTCGTTGAACGTTCCCTGTTTCGCTTCCAACGAATACCAATGCCGCCGGAGGTAGAGGGAGAAATTATGCAACTTTTCCGGGTGATAAATGGTTTCGCCTTTGTCTTCGACAAAAAAATCTTCGCGCAGTTTGTCGAGAAATTCATCCGGAGTCAAGCCGTTCAAATCCTTCACTACGCGATTATAGTCCATGATTTTCAACTGGTTGGATGGAAAACAGACCGCCATAAAAAAGTTGTATTCTTCCGTACCGGAATGATTCGGATTTTGTTTGGCTTTTTCGAGACCGACCAAAGCGGCCGCCGCCGAACGGTGATGTCCGTCGGCAATATATAAATAAGGAATTTGGGCAAACAATCCGGTGATTTTCCGGATAGTTGCTTCCTCGTCGATGATCCAAAAATGATGTCCGATACCGTCGGAAGAAACAAAATCGTATTCCGGCGTTTGCTTTATTTGTTCGCGGACAATTGCATCCAGTTCCGGATTTTCGGGATAGGCGAAGAATACCGGTTCCAGGTTGGCATTGTTGACGCGTACATGTTTCATGCGGTCTTCTTCCTTATCTTTCCGGGTCAATTCGTGTTTCTTGATGACGCCGGTCAAATAATCGGTCACATACGAACCGACGACCAAGCCGTATTGCGTCCGTCCATTCATGGTTTGAGCGTAGACGTAGTAATTTTCTTTTTCGTCTTGCACCAGCCAGCCTTTTTCCTGGAATTGATTGAAGTTCTCGACCGCCTTCTCGTACACGTCGGGGTCGTGTTCATCTTTGCCTTGTGGAAAATCAATTTCCGGTTTAATGATGTGGTACAACGATTTTTCGTTTCCTTTCGCTTCTTCGCGAGCTTCTTCGGAACTCAATACGTCGTAGGGACGGGAAGCGACCTCTTCTACATACTTTTTCGGGGGACGAATCCCTTTGAACGGTTTAATGATTGCCATAATTTTCAGTTTATTGTATTACCAGATTGCGACTCGTTTTTCTTTGGGAGCGTACATTTCATTTTCGGAACTTATATTGAATGCTTCGTACCAGGCATCGATTTGGGGCAACGCACCGTTTACGCGCCATTTTCCCAAAGCATGCGAGTCCATTTTCGTCAGGCGGAGGATTTCAGCCGGCCGGATATTTCCCGCCCAAACCGTAGCATAAGCCAGGAAAAAGCGTTGAGCATCGGTATATCCGTCGACAGGCGCCGGCGTTTCTTTCCCTTTTAAAGTGTTTTGGTAGGCTTGCCAGGATACTTGCAATCCGCCCTGGTCGGCAATGTTTTCGCCCAAAGTATAGCGTCCGTTCGCATGAACGGTATCCAAAACGACGATGTTGTCGAAATAATCGACTAATACTTGCGCCCGTTCGTTGAAACGTTCGGCGTCTTCGGGCTTCCACCAGTCGGTCAAATTGCCGTCTTTATCGAATTGCCTTCCCTGGTCGTCAAATCCGTGCGTCATTTCGTGGCCGATAACCACGCCGATAGCGCCGTAATTGACGGCGTCATCCGCATCAATATTGAAAAACGGCGGTTGAAGGATAGCGGCGGGAAAACATATTTCGTTGGTGGCCGGATTGTAGTATGCGTTGACCGTTTGGGGCGTCATCAACCATTCGTCCTTATCGACCGGCTGATCGAACTTGCTAATCATGTAGTCGTAGTCGAAATTGTTGGAACAGACAATATTGTCCCAATAAGAAG
>JAIRYX010000097.1 GCA_031267635.1 Planctomycetaceae bacterium | reverse complement strand
TATAAAATCTCCGTCACCCTCCAGCTGCTCAACCTCACCCAAATACATCCGCCCGGCAACGGTGTCATTATTATTACCATTGTTACTACCCGAACAGCTTGACCATGACTGCCGTTAGTTATCAACAAAGCCCCCCAAAAGTGAAATAAGCCGCGGTCTTCTCTCCGTAAATATTCTCAGTTTCCCGCTTGCGATCGATTGAGTTTTCAGGTAAACTAAAAAGATGAAACGTTGCCTGTCTTAACTTTTCACCAATTGTCAATTTAGAAAGAACCCAAAGTATGAACAAAAATTCTCTTTCCCGTCGTGCCATGTTAGGCGTTTCCGCCGCTGGTCTGGCGTCTGTTTTTGTCGGTTACGCCGGCGCTCAAGAACAACGCCGTCAAGAAGGTACTCGTCAGCGTGCGGGACAGCCCGGACAACAACGACCACTCCCGACTTTCGAGAATGCCGCTTTTTACACAGACGGCAAATTCGATGAAGAAAAAGCTCGCGACGCCATCATTCAATTGGCGCGTTATCATCGTTATCCGATTTTTCCCGGATTTCGTGAAAAAATATGGGTGTCCGATTACGGTCTCGGAGAGTTTACGGCGGTTGGTCTGGCGGCGGTTGGTTTTGTCAATCATGTCGCGGGCGAGTACAGCTACATGATGCAAGATCTATTTTTGCTGCCGAACCAAATGCTGCCGGAACATTGGCACGTCAAGCCGGAGAAAACGCCGAATTGTCCGCAAAAAGACGAGGGCTGGCTGATTCGCTACGGACGTAGTTATGTGATTGGCGAAGGCGAACCGAATTTGCCGCCGGATGTTGTCGTTCCGAAAATTCACTGGGACGGTAAAGTAACCGTGAAACATTGTACGGTTGCCGATCCGGGCGTTTTTGTGCCGCTGATAAGAGTCGAATCCCGTCACTGGCAATTCGCCGGAAAAGAAGGCGTCATTCTCACTGAAGTCGCCAACGCTCACGACAACGCTTCCGTCCGTCACTCCGACCCGACCGCCAATGAAACGTTTCTCAAAGGCGTGTGACGTCGTTCTCAACCCTATTAACACGACGACCGTGTTTTGCTCGTCACGGTAGCCGTGTTAATCTCGCACACGTCATGATTCAAAACATTGTTCTTCAAAAACTCCAATCGCTCAAAAAGTTTTATGTTACGCTCTTCTTTTTATTTTGTGATGATTTCCGTGTTATTGAACGGATATTCTCTTTCCGCCAAAGACGTTTATGTCAATAACCTGATTGGTAACGATAATAATCTCGGACAGCTTGCGGATTTGACCAACGGAACAGCCGGCCCGCTCAAAACGATCGGACGTGCGATTGCTCTTTCCGATCAGGGCGACCGAATTATTCTGGCATCCACGCCGATTCCTTACAAAGAAACAATTTGCTTGTTTGGCAAGAAGCAAAGCGGCGATGAATTTACGCCCTTCTTCATTGAAGGAAACGGAGCGATTCTCGACGGTAGCGATTCTCTGCCGATTGAATCCTGGCGTTATTTCGGCGGAAATATCTTTCGCTTTCAACCGTCCAATTTAACGCATTTTCAATTATTTGAAGACGGCTTGCCGCTCAAGCGGGTTGAAGCTCAACCGAACGCGAAAACGCCGCCGTTCTTGCGGCAGATGGAATGGTGTATTTGCAGCGGTTTTGTTTATCTTTGTTTAGAAAACTTCAAGCGTCCGCAAGATTATCGTTTTTCCTATTCGGAAAGAACAACCGGCATTACAGTCATGCAGGCGAATAATGTGCGCATCAACAATTTGGTTGTTCAAGGATTTCAAATTGACGGAATTGCAGTCGTCAATAACACAAAAAATGTCGTGTTCGATAACGTTATTGTGCGCGGCAACGGCAGAAACGGCTTGACAATCGGAGCGTCGTCTTCTGTTGCCGTTAATTATTCGCTACTCGGCGACAATAACACCGCGCAAATTGACGTCGCCAAAGACAGCTTGTTACTCCTTTTTCTCTCGGAGATTAAAGGAATCGATGTGTCTGGCGATCTCAACGCGTCAACTGCGGCGGAATTAACAAAATTCACGCAATCGGCAAAAATCTTTAATCGCGGCGGACTCATCCAGCAAGCGGGAGCGGAGCAAGCGACGTCGGAATCAAAACATCGTCCGAAAATTGAAAATCTTTGGGAAACGCCAACGCCGATCCTATTACTGCAACCGCAGAAAAACACAAACGAAGAAACAGAAGAGATCAAAGTTACAAACTAATCATGAAGAGATCGCTCTCTGTTTCAAGGATATTTTGTAACGATTCAGGTGTCCAACCTAACCCAAATACATCCGCACGGCAATTGAATAATTACGATATTTTTTTATTTTCAAATACGCTGGATTTTCAACGATCAAGACAACTGTCATAGGCAAGAGAACAAAATATCCGTGAACGGTTGCAAAAAAAATTTTCTCAAAAAATCCCAAAATTGTTTGATAGTATAAGAAACCGGACTATTCTTTCGATTTTTTCGGGTTCATTCGTTTTATTTGTCTTGTTTTTCTCACGATTGTTTGTGCCGACAAACAATTATTTAGGGATTTTAAGCGTTTTTCATGGGTTATCTTATAGCACTAAAAAAGAAAATCAGTAAAATAATACTTAATTGATTTCAATTCGATAAAGTTTTATCGACAATGGGCGAATTAAATCCTTTGTTGCTTGTTCAAATATTTTGTGTCCGTAAGGCGAATTGAAATCGGAATCAATCATTGTCGTCAAGACAGGTTGTCTCCAGCTACCGCGTCTTGAATGTCAACCCTCTAAACCTATATAGAACATTTAACCTAATGAGCGTAGCAGAACAAAGCATTACCGATGGAGTACGCGAAATTTTGGCGACGCATCCCGGAGCCGGTCGGGATTCGCTAATTCCCATTCTTCAGGAAATTCAGGAAAAACAGGGCTTTCTTTCGCGTGAAGCTGTTGTTGAAGTGGGAAAGCATTTGCAGCTTTCTACGAGTAAAATTTATGGCGTCGCCACGTTTTACAATCAATTCCGTTTCAATCCGCAAGGCAAATATCATATTCAGGTTTGTCGAGGAACCGCGTGTCATGTCAAAGGTTCCGCCGCTATTTTTGACTCGCTGAAGCGGGAATTGAAAATCGGATCGGGCGAAACGACACGGGATGGGCTTTTTAGTCTTGAAGTCGTGGCGTGCATCGGTGCGTGCGGACTTGCCCCTGTGATTAACGTGGACGGTAATTTCCACGCGAACATGACAACGCAAGCCATTCCCAAAGTTCTCGATATTTACAGAAAACGTGTCGCTGAATAAAGTTAAAAAACAAAAATTATACCGTAGCCGGTATGGACGCAAACGCTTCGCGTGACACAAAACCGCGTTCCCATTGGGACGCTCGTTTGTTCTCACGGAAAATTTAAAATAGCTTTGAGTATAAAAGTAGAAAAACAGTTTTTAAATTCTAATTAGTGATTGAAAAAACATGCGGCTTTTATCTTTAATTTTTACATTCATTATAGAAGGAAATAATAAATGCAACAGGTGAAAATTCTTGACAAAAATTTTCTGTTCGGGGTAATCAGCGGTCAGGGAAACGTCAGCCCGGAATGGCAAAAACGTTCCGCGCTGCTTCGGCGGGAAAACATTGATAAGCCGGTTATTTATGTCGGAACCGGCACATGCGGACTCGGCGCGGGTGCGGAAGCGACGCTTGCCGCAACGAAAAAATACCTCGCCGATAAAAATATTGACGCCGAAATTATTGAAGTCGGCTGTGTCGGATTGTGTGCGGTCGAGCCGATTCTTGATGTGCAATTGCCCGGCAAAAACCGCATTTCGTTTCAGCGAGCGACCGGCGACAAAGTTGATGCGATTCTCGACGGTGCGTTTAACGGTCAGGTCATGAAAGAGCATGTATTAGGACAATACCGCACGAACAATCTCGAAGCATGGAACGATGCGATTTTTATTGACCAACATCCGTTCTTCGCGCCGCAAACTCGTTGGGTGCTGGAAAATTGCGGGATTCAAAATCCGCAAGATCTTGAGGAATACGTCGCGCGAGGCGGTTATGCCGGATTGTATAAAGCTCTCAAGTCGATGTCCGGCGCGGATGTTTGCAGTGAAGTCGAAAAAAGCGGATTACGCGGACGCGGCGGCGGCGGATTTCCGACCGGAAAAAAATGGCAGTTTGCCCGCGTACAGCAGGAACCGCAAAAATATTTAGTTTGTAACGCCGACGAAGGCGATCCCGGCGCGTTCATGGATCGTGCGGTCATTGAAGGCGACCCGCATCGTTTGCTGGAAGGAATGGCGATTGCCGCTTACGGTATCGGAGCGTCTAAAGCATACGTATATATTCGCGCGGAATATCCGCTTGCGATTCGCCGCTTGGAAGAAGCGATTGCTCAAGCCGAAGCAAACAATCTGCTGGGACACAACATTCTCGGCACGGATTTCAGCTTGAAAATGATTATCAAAAAAGGCGCAGGCGCGTTTGTGTGCGGTGAAGAAACCGCTCTCATTCACAGTATCGAAGGCAAACGCGGAATGCCGCGTCCGCGTCCGCCGTTCCCCGCCGTCAAAGGCGTATTCGGCAAACCGACAATCATTAATAATGTCGAAACGTTGGCAAACTTGCCGTATTTATTCCGCATCGGCGCAGAGCAATTCGCGTCTATCGGAACCGTTGGCAGTAAAGGAACAAAAGTGTTTGCGCTGTCCGGCAAAGTTTCCCGAACAGGTCTTGTGGAAGTCAAAATGGGAACGACGGTGCGCGACATTGTGTTTGCTATCGGCGGCGGAATCGCTAACGGCAAAGCATACAAAGCGACGCAAATTGGCGGACCTTCCGGCGGCTGTATTCCCGAACAACATCTTGACATTCAAGTTGACTACGAGTCGCTGAAAACGGTCGGTGCAATGATGGGGTCGGGCGGTTTGGTCGTGATGGACGAAGATAATTGTATGGTGGACGTCGCCAAGTTTTTCATGGATTTCATTCAGCGGGAAAGTTGCGGAAAATGTATTCCGTGCCGCGAAGGAACACGCCGTATGCTCGAAACGCTCAACCGTATTACGCGCGGACAGCGAAACGAAACGGAACGCCAAACGTTGGAACGTTTTCAAAGCGTTGTCAATCTCGAACAATTAGCGTTAATGATTCGTGACACGAGTCTTTGCGGATTAGGACAAACCGCACCGAATCCGGTTCTCAGCACGTTGCGTTGGTTCCGCGACGAATACGAATCTCATGTTTACGATCGTCATTGTCCGGCAAAAGCGTGTACGGAACTCATTTCCTACGCAATTGATAACGCAAAATGCAAGGGGTGCACGATTTGCGGGAAAAAGTGTCCAGCCGAAGCGATTGTCGGAACGCTTAAATCGCCGCATTACATTGTGCAGGATAAGTGTATCGGTTGCGGCGCGTGCATGGATTCGTGCCGTTTCGGAGCCGTGGCGAAAGTGTAAAAAAGTTAAAAAAGCCAGAGCAGTCTTTCGCCGAAAGACCGCTCGCTCTGATGTATACAGGGAACTTCTAAACAAAAGTATTAACACAAATATTACGCGGTGCTTTGCAAGAGTTTTTTGATAGTGGCACGTAGTTTTTTGATTTTTTTGGGGTCGTCGTTCACGAGGTCTAAAAAATCGACGATTCTTATCAACACAAACAAGCCCGATTAATGTTCCCGCCGTAGGCGGTTTGCCTTGTTTTTGACTCTTCCCGCTCAATTTCACCAACACCACTTTCAACTCCTCCGCCTCAACACTCGTGTTTCGCTGTAAACTCCAAACGACCGACGAAGCCATTGATACGACCAATAACCGTT
>JAIRYX010000091.1 GCA_031267635.1 Planctomycetaceae bacterium | reverse complement strand
TTGTGGTTGCCAGTATAGCAATAGTTCAGATTTGGCAGATGCCCGAACGTGCCATGAACGCGGCATGGCTTATTCCAAACAAGGCGACTATTCGAAAGCGTTGGATTGGTATCAAAAGGCTCTGAATATCCAAGAAAAAGTACTCGGAAAAGAACACCCTGATACAGCAACGACATACAACAATATCGCGGGAGTTTATGACGAACAAGGCGACTATTCGAAAGCGTTGGATTGGTATCAAAAGGCTCTGAATATCAGAGAAAAAGTACTCGGAAAAGAACACCCTGATACAGCAACGACATACAACAATATCGCGGGAGTTTATTACGAACAAGGCGACTACGTTAAAGCAAAAGAGTTCTATCTTAAAGCAAAAAAAATATTTGTGAATAAATTAGGACCAAATCACCCCAGCACAAAAAAAACAATAACTCACTTGAAATCAATCCACGAAAAAACAAACGAAACGGAGCCATTTGAACAATGGTCAAATGACAATTGATAACGATTCTAAAGGTAGGCAAGGTTTCGCCGAAACCTTGCGTCGGCAACAGCCGACAGGGAATCGCATACGTTCGGTTATATATTGTAACTATTCTGTAGGGGACAAACTTTTGACTGGAATATGCCAAAATTTCGCCTACCCTCACTCAAAACCATGACTCTACTGAATAGTTACACCGATTGTATTTATCATAAATCCATGAAGCCCCCCTAAAAATAAAAACTCTTTGTGCCTTTGTGAGAGAAACAACTGAATAGTTACGAAAAATGATTCACCGGACAAGCAAAACGGTTTTGTTTGTCCAAAACATTAAAAACCTTAAAAAATAAAGAAAAACTTAAAATGCAAAAAACAATTTTCACTACGCTTTTAACCATTTCGTTTGTGTCCGTTTTGTTGTTGACCGGTTGCGGTCAAAAATCAGAGCAATCTGGGAGCGGTACCGGTACTCATACGGCGCTCAAGGCTGTTCAGAGTAATGAAAAATCGGAATCGAAAGATGACGCGAATATTCAGAAAGAATTTTGGCAGGCAGTTGAAAAAGACTCGCTCGACGACATAAAATCGCTCGTCGAAAAAGGAGCAGATATAAATGCAAAAAATAAAGACGGCGTCACTCCGATTTATTATGCGTTAAAGGAATTCAATTTTAACGTGTTGAAATATCTGATCGAGAAAGGCGCGGACGTCAATGCCAAAAATAACGATACCATGACTCCGATTCATTATGCGGCGAGATACTACAATGTTGACGTGTTGACATTTTGGGTTGAGAAGGGCGCGGACGTCAATGCAAAAGCTAATGACGTCAGGACTATGAAAATTACACATTACGGCGTCACTCCGATTCATTTTGCGGCGGAATATAATTCTGATGTTGACGTGTTGAAATTTCTGATCGAAAAAGGCGCGGACGTCAATGCAAAAAAGCATAACGGCAGCACTTCGATTCATTGGGCGGTAAAGAATTCCAATGTTGACGTGTTGAAATATCTCATTGAAAAAGGCGCGGACGTAAACGCAAAAACTAATAATGGCAATACTCCGATTCATTATGCGGCGAGATATTCCAATGTTGACGTGTTGAAATATTTGATCGAAAAAGGCGCGGACGTAAACGCAAAAAGGCATAATGGCAGTGCTCCGATTCATTTTGCGGCGGAATATAATTCTGATGTTGACGTGTTGAAATTTCTGATCGAAAAAGGCGCGGACGCAAACGCAAAAAATAATCATGGCAATACTCCGATTCATTTTGCGGCGGCATATAATTCCAATGTTGACGTGTTGAAATATCTGATCGAAAAAGGCACGGACGTCAATGCAAAAAATAACAACGGCTTGTCTCCACTTCATGCGGTGGCAAATAATTCCAATATTGACATATTGAAATATCTGATCGAAAAAGGCGCGGATGTCAATGCAAAAGATGAAGATGACTGGACTCCGATTCATTTTGCGGTGAGATATAGTTCCAATATTGACATATTGAAATATCTGATCGAAAAAGGCGCGGACGTCAATGCAAAAAATAACGCTGACTGGACTCCGATTCATCATGCGGTGAGATATAATTCCAATGTTGACGTGTTGAAATATCTGATCGAAAAAGGTGCGGACGTCAATGCAAAAGATGAAGATGACTGGACTCCAATTCATCTTGCGGTGAGATATAGTTCCAATGTTGACGTGTTGAAATATCTGATCGAAAAAGGCGCGGACGTCAATGCAAAAACTGAAGATGACTGGACTCCGATTCATCTTGTGGTGAGATATAGTTCTAATGTTGACGTGTTGAAATATCTGATCGAAAAAGGCGCGGACGTCAATGCAAAAATTAAATCTGGTTTTACGCCGCTCGAATTGGCAGATACCGAAAAAAAGAAAAGTATTATTCGAGACGCTGGAGAAAAATAAACGACCTTTTAAAACCACAAAAGTTTCGCAAAAAATGGATTTCGTATTGTTTCGCGGAAAAATGTCTGTGTATGGACTTTCAGAAATACAACCGCGTGAACGATTACGAACAAAGCATAACGTTTTTAACAATCATTAAAAAAAGGAGACATGAATATGTCAAAATTTTGTCCGCATTGCGGCGAATCGGCGCACGATGAAAACGCCGTTATTTGTCCGAAAACCGGTTTACCTCTTGGCGGAGGAAGAACTTCAAAGGTAGGGAATCTCTATTCCGATTTCGACGAACGTAAACAAGGATGGAATGTCGGATTGTTCATCCTTTTCATTTTCCTGACGTTGTTTATTCCGCTTGTCGGTTTAGTACTCGGCGGAGGAAATTTAAGCTCGTCAAAAAATACAGAGGGAAGAAGAGGACAGGCAATCGCATTGTTTGTTCTTGGAATCCTTATGTTCATTGTCAACGCGGCGATTATACTCGCCAATACCAATTAAACCGATGTTTTAATGGTAGATAACTCAAACAATTTTTGTAATTATTCAGTCGCCCAGCCAAATATGCTAAAACTACTTTCAATTTATGTTTTCTCACAAAGGCACGGAGGCACAAAGAATTTATTTTTTAGAATCCCTTTGTGTCCTTGGTGCCTTTGTGAGAGAAAAATTTTAAAGTGGGATGAGTATAAATCCGCACGAGGCGACTGAATAGTTACCAATTTTTTAGGAAAGTCTCACGATGATTCAAACAATTTTCCAGTTAGGAATAGGCATTTTACTTCATGCCTTCCTTTCGTGCTACGCCGTCAAATGGGTATGCGGCGGACTTAAATTACCCTACAAGACAGCTTTGGGATTCAGCGCCGTTATTCTTATTATCGGTACTGTTTTACAAATTGTTTTCGGGGTCGCTCTTGGATTTGTGGTAGCATTGACTGACCCGCAAAATGTCGCGCAAAATATCGAGAAACTTCATGTCCAGATTTTAATTCCGGTGATTGTGTATCCTTTTATTTGGGTCATTGCCGCTTTCATTTACGGTAATTGTCTCAAAAATGAAAATGGAATTTCCATTGGAATTGGAAAGGGATTTTTAGTTTTTTTGGTAATATCCTTGCTTGCTCTTGCAATCCTCGCCGTGTTCCTATTACCGGTGATTGTAGGAAAATTTATTACTTCTTGATTGTTGAGGCGACAAAGTAGGCGGCTGTTCGCCGAACAGTCGCGTCGGCAATAGCCGACATTAACGCGTCAATGTTATTGTGTTTGATTGAAAGTAACAACGGCGTCATGTCGTTACAACGTTTGGAAGCCGTTGTTACAAAACTGTTTTTTAACAAGAATTAGAAAAAGGAGACATTTAATATGTCGAAGTCAAAAGAAGAGAATAAAAGTTTTTTTGGAGGTACTACGTCTTACGATTCTTCCGGCTATTCTCATGCGTCGTTGGGAACTCAGATTCGTGGGTTTGCGTTTGTTGTTCCGATGCTTGTCATCGGAGCTGCGCTTCTGATTTTCACAATATCCGATATTAGAACGGCAATCCAAACACATGGATTTCCGAAACAAATCTTTATTTGGGGCGGCACATTCGTCGTTTTCGGCGTTTTGTGGTACATTTTCGTTTCCGGTATTCGCGTCGCTTCGCAATGGGAACGCGGCGTTGTTTTGCGACTCGGAAAGTATCACCGGATTGGCGGACCGGGAATCGTTTATATTGTGCCGTTCTTTGAAAACATCCGTTTTGTCGAGTTACGGTTGATGACGCTTAACATTCCGAGTCAGCAGGTCATTACGCGGGACAATGTTCCTGCGTCGGTGGACAGCGTGTTGTTTTTTCTTGTCACCGACCCGAAAAAAGCAGTTCTGGAAATTCAGAACTATCAGTTTGCCGTGACGCAATATTCGCAGGCGACGCTTCGGGACGTGATCGGCGGTTTATCATTGGATGAACTTCTTTCCGAACGCGATCAAATCCAGAATCGAATTGTTGAAGTCGTGGAAGAACGAATCAAAAACTGGGGTCTGCATATTGATATGATTCGATTGCAGGATATTGAAATGCCGGAAGATCTCAAGCGGATTATGTCGCGCCAAGCAACAGCCGAACGAGAAAAACGAGCGACAATCACCAAAGCGGAAGGCGACCGTATCGCTGCCGAAAATCTTTCCGCCGCCGCGCGTGTTATGCAACAATCGCCCGGCGCGATGAAATTGCGGACGTTACAAACGATTGACAGTTTGGGAGCCGGTCCGTCCAACACGGTCATCCTTATGCCGGCGGAACTTGGCGATACGGTAAGTCAGCTTGTCAGTAAATTTGTCGGAAAATCAGAAAAAGAACCGACAGGCGACGACTTGCCATAAATTAACCCTATTCGGAAATAGGATTTTTTGCCGGAAATGTACGAATGATTACGAAGAGTTTTAAGATTTGCGATAAATTTTCATTTGTGGGCATTCGTGCATTTTCGGCGATTTGATCCTCCTCACAGCAAATACGCCTGCGTTGCATAACGCAACGGCAAAACACCATTGTTACAAAATGAATGTAACTTTTAAAAAGGAGATTAAAAATGAAACGCCGACAATCGCCGATGCAACCTGTCGGTGGAAAATCATCTCCCTTTAAAACAAAGCTATGGACGGTGTAGAGTAGATAACGTTTTTAACAATCATTAAAAAAGGAGACATGAATATGTCAAAATTTTGTCCGCATTGCGGCGAATCGGCGCACGATGAAAACGCCGTCATTTGTCCGAAAACAGGTTTACCTCTCGGCGGAGGCAAAACTCCAAAGATAGGGAATCTCTATTCCGATTTCGACGAACGTAAACAAGGATGGAATGTCGGATTGTTCATCCTTTTCATCGTGCTGACAATATTTGTTCCGCTTGTCGGTTTAATACTCGGCGGAATAAATTTGAGTCCGTCAAAAAATACAGAAGGAAGAAGAGGACAGGCAATCGCATTGTTTGTTCTTGGAATCTTTATGTGCATTGTCAACGCGATTCTGATCATCGGCAATAACGCCAACAATTCCAACTCGTTCGACAATGAAAATGTTACGATAGTCAAGCCGCTTGATTAGATGTTACTATAGTCAATGAGAGGAGAGTGTTTAATGATGAGCGTCCTGACAATTTTTTTGAAACGGAAGTTCCATTTTAACAATCATTAGAAGTTTAGAAAAGGAGACATGAATATGTCAAAATTTTGTCCGCATTGCGGCGAACCGGCGCATGACAAAAACGCCGTCATTTGTCCGAATACAGGACTTCCCCTTAGGAATGTACCTGATGTTAATTCAAAACAGAATAAACCAAGACGATGGTATCACTGTACCTTGAGCGTTCCTTTGTTTGTTATCGTTTTGTTGTTGACAACAGCATGGTCGCCTATCGGTTTAGTTATTGGGATTTTTAATCTCATTCCAGACTTAAATTATAAACCGATGACAAAAGGGCGACTTGTGATGACAATCATTGTATTGCTCTATGCTTTAGTAGCAATCGGTTACAGAAACATTCATAGTGAGACAATTTTTGAATCAATTGTTAATCGCTATTTTGCACCTTTACTTTCCTAAAAATTAACCAATAAATATTTTGTCCGCGCAGAGAGTAAGGACTTCCTTCATGTCAAAGTGCGGACGGATTATTAACTGTTTTGTCATTGTTTACAGAACGGATTTTTCAACGCGAAACACGCGAAAGGTTGCGAAAAATGAGCTTCGTGTTGTTTTGCGAAAATGTTACAACCAATTTTACTTTTGAAAAGGAGATTTATTCTCATGTATTGTACCAATTGCGGTAAAGACGGCGTTCATGAAAACGCGATTGCCTGTATCGGTTGCGGAGTTTCGCCGCGTATGGAGAAAAACTATTGTTATCACTGCGGTGAAAAACTGAACAGTCCGAATCAAATGATTTGCGTTAAATGCGGTCACGGAGTTCAGAGTGTGAAATATCGAGCGGCGGCTGGCGAGAAAAGCCGAATTACTGCGGCGTTATTGGCAATTTTTCTAGGCGGTATCGGCGTCCATAAATTTTATTTAGGAAGCTGGGGCTGGGGAATTGTTTACATCGCCGTCGTGGCAGTAACGCTTGGTTTCGGCGCGATTGCTACGGGAATCGCCGCACTGGTGGAATTTATCATCTATCTGACGATGGATGACGCACAATTTGCGGAAAAATATTCCCAGGAAACACAATCGCCGTTCCGATGGTAGAACAAAACAAATTTTAATAACAATGATACTCATTACACTTGAAGTTTTTGTTTTCACTGATTATGCCGAAAATCCGGTTTGATCTCCATTCGTAAAAACGAAAACTCAAATGTAATGAGTCATAGAAAAAGGAGACATGAATATGTCAAAATTTTGTCCGCATTGCGGCGAACCGGCGCATGACAGAAACGCTGTCATTTGTCCGAATACAGGACTTCCCCTTAGGAAAATACCTGCTGTTAATTCACAACAGAAAAATAAAATTGCCGCGGGATTTCTGGCGTTCTTTTTAGGACGGCTTGGCGTGCATAAATTTTATCACGGAAGCTGGGGATGGGGAATCGTCTATTTGGCGGCGAACGCCCTCGCTTTTTTAATGACAGGTACTTTAATTGAAGAAGCAACAAGAACAGGACAAGATCCTGGCGAAATGGCGGTAGGGTGTTTTGTGATTTTTCACCTTCCTTTCGCAATCATTTTGCTTGTCGAGTCCATCTATTATTGGTGCATGAGCCAAGAAAAGTACGACGAAAAATACAACAACACGCCTTCACATCCGTTTAAATGGTAAAAGGAAGAAGGATGTTTTGAAAATCAGGAACGCCTATTATACTCATCACACTTTAAAATTTGTCTCTCCCAAAGCAACCAAGAACACCGAGGATGGTTCTAAAAAATAAATTCTTTGTTGCTCCGTTGCTTTGTGAGAAAACATAAATTGAAAGTAGTTTTAGTAGATCAAAATTCAACGGTTACGTTTGAATAAATTTCAACAACAATTAAAAAAGGAGACATGAACATGTCAAAATTTTGTCCGCAGTGCGGATGCGAATACGGAAAAGAAGGAAGTCATGATGAAAACGCCATCGTGTGTCCGGCGACCGGCATACCTCTCAAAAGAGGAGCAAGACCAAGAGCGAACAACTCAAATCTCGGCGAACTTAAAGAAGGGTGGAATGTCGGATTGTTCATCCTTTTTATCTTCCTGACTTTAGTTTTTTGGCCCGTCGGTTTAATACTCGGCGGAATCAATTTGAGTCCGTCAAAAAATACGGGAGGAAGAAGAGGACAAGCAACAGCGTTACTTGTTCTCGGAATTTTCTTCGGCATTTTCTTGACGTTGCCACTGTTGCTTTTGCCTGCCGTTCAAGCGGCTCGCGAATCGGCAAGACGAATGCACTGCAACAATCAGATTAAACTATTGGGGCTTGTAATGCATGATTACGCCGACGCACAAGGAAGATTTCCACCGGCTTATACGCTTGACGCAGACGGCGAACCGTTACATAGCTGGCGGGTTTTGTTATTGCCGTATTTAGGTGAAGAAAAACTTTACAAAAAAATACGGCTTGACGAGCCGTGGGACAGCGAATACAACAGGCAGTTTCACAATCAAATGCCGTCCGTTTTCCGATGTCCAAGTTGTCGGCATGGCAATCCGAACAGCGACACAACGTATGTTATGATTTTCGGCGACAATACAATAGGACAAACCGACGGAATCGGCGTCTCTTGGTCCGACATTACAGACGGTTCTTCAAACACGATCATGTTTATTGAACAAGATACGCCGGTTTGCTGGATGTCGCCTGATGATGAAGGGAGTTCGGTTGATTGGAGTTCGATAAAGTCGCATGGTAACGGATTTAATACCGCATGGTGCGATGGATCGGCACGATTTATTTCACAACCCGTTGACGAAGAAATGATTCAGGCAGCTTTGACAATTAACGGAGGAGAAGACGTCAATCTTTGAGTAATTGGTTTTTGTAACTATTCAGTCGCCCAGCCAATATACTCAAACTATACTTTAAATTTATGTTTTCTCACAAAGGCACGGAGGCACAAAGAATTTATTTTTTAGAATCACTTGGTGTTCTTGGCGTCTTTGTGAGAAATATACTCCGCAACGTGAGAAAAATGTATTTTTGTAGGGGCGACGCTTGCCGTCGTCCGATTTTGGAAAACGTTTTCAATTTAGAGACGTATTCCCAATTCAGGGCAACCGCGAGGGTTACCCCTACAAAATTGCAATTTATCACGGGGAAATGTATATAAGGGCGGCAATAATAATATTTTCCGGCAACATTGACTGTAGTTACCAAGTTGCCGTGCGGATGTATTTGGGTTTGGTAACTAAATAGTTACCAAAAATTAAGAGAACGCGAACAACACGAAAAATAAGTTTCGCGCGTTTCGCGTTGCAAAATTATTAACATGACAAACAAAAACAGTTTTGTTTGTCTAAAACATTAAAACCTTTTAAAAATAAGGAAAACTGAAAATGAAAAAAACAATTTTCACAACACTTTTAACCGTATCGTTTGTGTCCGTTTTATTTTTGACCGGTTACGGTCAAGCGTCGGAACAAATCAAAAATCAAAACTCCAAATCCGGTATTACCGTTCGGAGTAATACCAAGTTGGAATCGAAATATGACAAACTTATTGAGAGAGGAAATCTTCTTCTTAAAAAGAGCGAGTACGATTCCGCCTTACAAGATTTTGATAAGGCAATTGAATTGGATGCAGATGATGCGAGAGGTTTTGTCGGACGAGGGATGGTCCGTCTCGAAACAGAAGATTTTGATGGTGCAATTGCGGACTTCAATGAAGCTTTCAAGCTCGCCCCAAACACGGATGAACTAAAATCATCCTTTAGTAAACTTTATGTTTCATACGGAATTTACTGTCTCACACAAAACAATCACGACAAAGCAAGAGAATATTTCCAAAAAGCCAATGAATTTGGCAATATCGGCATTCCTGAAGATATGCATGATGCTGTAGTTGAAAAACTTCTTGAAGGGGCAAGTGATAATGCAAAGAGTTGGTGGAAAGCTTTTGAAAATGCAAATACACATAACAATAAAATTATTGCGGAGTTGCTCAATGAATTAGTGATACGCGGTGCGACAATCAATGATTTTTACGACGCTTATGTGGTATCTAAAGCGACAAATACCGCTGATATTTTAAGTTTCATGGAGATGAATACAAAAAATGAAAATGGTACAACATCGCTTTTTACCGCGATTAAGTCAAGCAATTTAGATACTGTGGAAGATCAGGTAAAGAATGAAAAAAGCGGCATCTTGTTTAAAGCGAGAATTGCCGACATTCAAACTTGGCTTGACGCCGGCGACAAACTTGCCGAATTAACGGATTTTGAAGAAGAATGGTCGGCAGCCCGCAAAGAATTTGAATTTTTGGAAGGATTCAATTTGAGGAAAACAACAACTTTTTATGTGCTGAAAGACGGTACGCCGCTTCTCTTTTTGCCCATAGACGCTTTTAAGGCAATGCCCGGTGCGGAATTTTGGGAAAGCGCCGGCAAAGGCAAATATCTGTTGGACGTCAATGATATGGAAGTTTACGCCATAAAAATAAAAGGCGGTTATGTCATCACGTTAAACGAATCCGAGGATCAACGAGATATTTATGAAGAAGTTGCGTCAACAAATGACGCTATCGACGACGCACTCGCCGAACTCGCAAGTAAGCATAATATCAAATTCCTTTTAGATAGTGATTTTTACGAGCAATTGGTTGACGACGAAAATGTTGATAATTTTTCGGAAATCGTGAAAAAACTGGCGCATATTCAAGGAACACAATTTGAAGACGCTTTCGATACATGGTTTGGCGTCCTCTTTCAAGCATTATCTTCAAACATGCTACTTTTCGCTCCTCAAAGCGGCGACATTGACTTCGTTCTTACGGAAAGTTGCGATGTTGATTCTGAGTATATCGACCAGATAAAAAATGCGAAAACAATTTTCGGCGGATTTCGTTTTCCCGATAAAGAAACTGTTTTGACAGGTAATCTGGTGGATTTTACTGACGCTGATGATTTGGAATTAGAAGAAATATTCTTTGGAGAAGTATTTCAATCGGTAGTCACTGCTGAAATGGAGCTGTTAGAGAATACCGTCCATAAAGGCGATGAAGAAGCCCAGGAGTTTATGTCAGCTTGGGTGAAAGATTGGACAAAATTTTGGACAACTCTTTGTATACAGGAACGCACGGATATAGCGTGTACGTTAAGTTCCGATGGAATATTTTTGGCAGGAGCGGCTGTTAGCGATACGGACAAACTCGAAAATCCGTTTTCTAACACATTGGATTTTTTACGAAAAAAACATGGCGATAGCGACTTTGACGGCATGGTTAAAAAATATTGGAAAAAAAACATTGTTACAGTCAATGGATTCAAAATTTCCGGATTTTCTATTTCAGTCCGAGAATTAGGCGAAAATATGCCGCTATCGCTCCAAGAAAAAAAATTGACTGTTTATTATGCGGTAAAAAAAGATCAAGCCGTTGCATTCGTCGCCGGTTTCAGCGAGAAAACTGAAGAAATTTTCTTTAAAGCATTACGAGCAACGAATACTCGTGTTGACGTCGCCGATAACTTTACCGTTTCATTGCGACCACTGGGAAAACTGTTGAAGAACTTTGATAATGACGCTTTGGCTTATGCCGAACCCGATGCGCAATTTACGGTTTCAATGGACCATTCAGAGGAAAAGGCGAGAGTATATTTCAAAATTACCGGTAATTTTATAAAAGCGATTGCCCGTTTGATTAAAACTCACAATGAGTAATGAACAGATTGAAAGATCATTCGTTCCGTGAATTTCTGTTTATTGAAAAATGTCGCAACCATTCACGGAATAGATTTTTTAACGCAAAACACGCGACCAAACGCGAAAGGTTGCGAAAAATGAGTTTCGCGTTGTTTTGTGGAAATTTCGTGTGTTTCGCGTTGAAAAATAACCAGCCGGACAAGCAAAAACGTTTTGTTTGTTCCTAACATAAAAACCTTAAAATTTAAGGAAAAAAACGATGAAGAAAAAATTAGTATTAGGTATGTTGTTTATTTGTGTCTCCACAATCTTGACCGGTTGCCAAAAAAATAACCCGGCAAAAAGTGAGGATACAAACATTCAGACAAAATTTTTGCAAGCAGTTGAAAAAGGATCACTCGACGAAGTAAAAATACTCGTCTCGCAAGGCGCGGACGTCAAGACGCCGAATAACTACGGCTGGACTCCACTTCATGTTGCGGCGTTCACTAATTCCAATGTTGACGTGTTCAAATTTTTGATTGAGAAGGGCGCGGATGTCAATGCAAAAACTAATAACGGCGCTACTCCGATTCATCGTGCGGCGAAATATAATCCCAATATTGCCGTTTTAAAATTTTTGATTGATAAGGGCGCGGATGTCAATGCAACAAATAAGGATGGTAAAACGCCGCTTGAATTGGCAAATACCGAAAAAAAGAAAATCATTATTCGCGATGCGGGTGGGAAATTGGGAAAGGAGATTTCGGTACCGTTTGATGAAAAAGCAGGAACCGTCGAGATAGTCGTCCCTGAATAAAAAAACTAGATACCGTTCACGAATATTTTTTACGTTTCAATAGCATGAATAGAAAAACCTCATTTTCACCTCATTTTCCTAACAAAACAACCTCAGTAGCAACAACATGAACAATGAAAAATAACCTCATTACCTCATTCAATAGAATTTATGTGTGAAAATAAAAAACAACAGTGAACGGTTACGACGTTTTAGAAGGGATTCACAAGCCGGATATGATTTTATGAACATTCAATATTTTGAACATTCAATCCTGTAAATCTTGTAAATCCTGTCAAAAAAATCGTGGACACTTTGGACTTCAAAACATCCTTTTTGATGTTGAGGAACTCCAAATTTGGACTTCCGAACAGAGAGTTTGGACTTCAAAAGGTCAAACTCGAACTTCGGAACATCAAATTTTCGGACTTCCGAAGTCCAAAGTTGGAGTTCATAACTCCAAACGAGACGTTTTGAACAGAAAATTTGGAGTTCAACAACTCCAAAATCGGAGTAAAAAAAGTCAAAAAGGAAGTTTTGAAGAGATTGATTGGAGTTCGGAAGTCCAAGTTTGTCCCTCAAGTTCCTTTTGTCCCTTGTTTTGGTAAAAACCGAAATTGAAAGTATCAAATTTTTTGAATAACCCGTGAACGGTTACAAAAATTAGATACCGTTTGCATAGCAAATTTTTAAAACGCGAAAGACACGAAAGATGAATTTCGTGTCTTTCGCGGTAAGAAATGATTAACAGGACAAGCAAAACGGTTTTGTTGTCCCTAACATGAAAACCCTCAAACTAAAGGAAAATTTAAAATGACAATGTATTGTTCAAATTGTGGAAAACCTGAATCTTCTAAAGAGTGCAAGAGTTGCGGATTCCCGTCGCGTTTGGAGAGAAATTTCTGTCCCTATTGCAGCGAAGCAATTACGAGTCCCAATCAGGTGATTTGTACCAAATGTAAAGCCGACGTGCGGCGTTGCGGACGAAATAATATCGTCGCGGCAATTTTAGCGTTATTGCTCGGTCAATATGGCGCGCATAAGTTTTACAACGGAAATCGGATGTTAGGGATTGTATATCTCGTTACAACAATAATCGGGTATGCCACCTTGATACTACTAATGACACAGAAATACAACATCACTGATCGACAATATTTATTGTTATTACTTATGGGAATGTTACCTATGACCGTTGTAGCAATCACCTCGTTCGTTGAGGCTATCTCCTATCTAACAAATAAAGATAAATATAACGAAAAATATAATAGTATTCCACAAAAAAGTGTGAGAAATTATATTTCTAGTATGTTTTGGGGAGGAGTTGCTGGGTTGCTTGTAGCTTGTTTTCTTGTTCGGTTTGTATTTGATCTGAACGATAATGATGTGTTGAGGACCGATGGGGGGTGTATTTTTCTAATGATAGTTGTGTATTGGGGAATAATTGGTGGGCTACTGTTTGAGGATGCCCCACCCAAAGAGTAGAGACCAAGATTTCCAGAAGTAATCGCATTCACTATTACTAGTGGCAACAGGCATAACGCGATATTCGTACAATGTAATTCGTTCAAACAAATTTTGAAAACCACAGAGCGGATTTTTAAAATGCGAAACACACTAGAAAACGCGAAAGCGTCGCGAAAATTAGTTTCGTGGACATTTCGCGTTTTTTGCGTTGAAAAATTATTAACCGGACAAGCAAAACGGTTTTGTTTGTCCATAACTTGAACCCCTTAAATTTAAGGAAAAAATTAAAATGCAAAAAACAATTTTCACAACACTTTTAATCATTTCGTTTGCGTCTGTTTTATTTTTGACCGGTTGCCCTGCCAAAACTTATAGCAAGTATGTAGCTCGCGGCAACACTTACGAAAAGATGGGCTACTATGATCGTGCTATCAACCAATATACTCAGGCAATTCGGTTGGACTCAGAATCAGCAAGAGCTTATAAACTTCGCGGCGACGCTTACGCTAAAAAAGGCGATTACGATAGCGCTATCAACGATTTTACACAAGCAATTCAGTTGTTTTCTCAATATTCTACGGCTTATACCAATCGCGGTCTTGCTTACGCCGCAAAGGGCGATACATACCACGCAGAAGCCGATTTTCAAAAAGCAGAAGAAATTAAAGAAACAAGGACAAATTGGGTTGATGTATTATTAGACGAATAAAATACACACGTGAACAGTTACTATTTTGGTAATTGACTCATGTTGCGCATCCACGAATGGTAAACACCGCAAAGGCAAAACAGGATATTTAAAAACCTTCGTGCGACTTTGTCGCCTTTGAGGTTACAAAACTCCGTTGTTCAGACAACAAAAAAACAGGACAAACGTTTTTCCGTTACGTTAGTTCAAAACGGAATTTTTGGAAACGGCGGAGATGTGTTGTCTTCGTCGGATTCAACTTTAGCAAACCTTTTATTGAAAGGAAAATTGAAAATGTACTGTCCACATTGTGAAAAAGAAATTTCGGATAAAGCTGTTGCTTGTCCTCATTGCGGTTGTGCTGCCGCTAAAAATCAGCCAACGTTATTTGGTAAATTGCTTCAATGGTTACATGGCGACGAGAATAAAGAGTGTTGGAATGGTTTTTTGATGGTGTTGGTTTGGGTGCCTCTTGCGTTTTTTATTCCGATAATCGGATGGATTATGGGAGGATTCAATCTCAACAAAAAAAGAAACTCCGAACCGCGACAGCAGCAAGCGATTGCTTTAATCGTAATTGCTTCTATCGGGGCATTGTTTTGGTTGATTGCCACTAACGATGTGGGAGGTGTTAATGGTAATACTCTGCAACATTCTTTTGCCGCTACCGGTCCCGTCATTATGGTCAAGATTCTGAACAAAGTCGGTGCGGACATCAATGCAGAAAATAGTGCCGGAGAGACTCCATTACACAGAGCCGCTCAAGAAGGTTACGTCGGAATGATTCAAGCTCTTATCAAAGCAGGTGCAAATATCGACGCAAAATCACTTGATGGTAATACTCCATTACACGATGCTGTTCGCGAAAGGCATGTTGAAGCAGTCAAGGTTCTCGTTAACGCCGGTGCGAACATCAACGCAAAAAATAAAGACGATTATGCTCCATTACACCTACACCTTTTTAATGAAAAATGGTTTTCTTGGAAAGTTGAAATAGTTGAGGTTCTCGCCAATGCCGGTGCGGATGTCAACATAAAAAACAGCGAAGGTTATACGCCATTACACTTAGCTGCTAGCAATAATAAAGTCGAATTTATTATTGCTCTTATCAAAGCAGGTGCGAATATTAACGCAAAAAATAAAGACGATGATACTCCATTAATCAATGCTGCCCGCAATGGGTATGTTGAAGCAGTTCAGGTTCTCGTCAATGCCGGTGCGGATATGAACACAAAAAGTAGTGAATACGGTAGTACTCCATTAAATCTGGCTGCACTCTATGGTCGTGTTGGGACAGTTCAGGTTCTCGTCAACGCCGGTGCAAATGTCAACGCAAAAAATAATGAATATGGTAATACTCCATTACACGTAGCTGTACTCAATGGACATGTTGAAGTAGTTAGGGTTCTCGTCAATGCCAGTGCGGATATCAATGCAAAAAATAACAAAGGTGAGACTCCACAGGATGTCGCAAAGACGGAAGAGATAAGGGAACTTCTAAAAGGAATTTTGCGTGAAAAAGCTGGACCTAGTAACCAGTTTGAAGAGTGATGATATTTTTTGTGAAATGCGAAGATGTGTTGTCTTCGTCGGATTCAACTTTAGCAAACCTTTTAAGGAAAGGAACATTTAGAAATGAGAGCGAATTTTAGTATTCGACGTTATGTGATTTTGAGTTTATTTTTGGTGGTTTTGGTGAATTGCGATAGCGTGATTACCCAAGCTATTCCTGTTATACAATCAAATCAAAAATCGGAAACAATAACTCAAAATAAAACTTCCAAACCACAAACGGAAAAATCGGAATCCCGTTACGAACAACTTCTGAAACGCGGGAATATTCTTTTTGAAAAAAAAGAATTTGATAGTGCGTTGAAGGATTTTAATGCGGCAATTTCATTGAAATCAGACAACTCGAAGGCGTTTGCGGTGCGTGGATGGGTTTATCTTGAAAAGAAAAATTTCGATAAAGCTATTGAAGATTTCAACGAAGCAATTCATCTGAATCCCAACGGCGCGGAAGGATACACTGGTCGCTGTATTTATTATTTTTGTGTCAAAAAAGATTTTGACAAAGCCCTTGCCGACTTCAAAGAAGCAACCCGTTTAGAACCAAACTCAAAAGAATCCGTTCAAAAACTTTTCAGCAACATGTATCTCCAACAGTGCATCGAATTCTACTTACAAGATCCTAAAGACAGGCAGAAAGAAACACTTGACGAAACCGAATTCAAGTTGGCAAAAGAAATCGCAGGAAAAAAAATACCGAATGAAACTCTTGAAAGCTCACAGTTAAGAAGAATGGATTTGAAATTTATTTGTCAATGGACAGACTTATTTATGGCTAATCTGATAGTTAAAAATACAAAAATTTATGTCGGCGATGTTGATATTACCATATTACATCTAGCGGCATTCGGAGGTCAGCTTGAAATCGTGAAGTCTCTGATTGAAAGAGGTGCGGACGTTGATACAAAAAATGATAGAAACAGATTCACTCCGCTAGCAATGGCTACAATGTCTGGTCAACTTGAAGTTGTTAAGTATCTGATCGAAAAAGGTGCAGATGTCAATACAGAATTTGTAGCCGAACCTGGAGGCAAGCTGACTCCACTATTTGTTGCAGTATTGGAGGATAAGCCTGAAGTTACCAAATATCTGCTTGAAAAAGGCGCAAATACTAATGTAAAAAATAAAGACGGTGATACTCCATTACACAATGCGGTTTACAATGGGCATGTTGAAGCAATTAAGGTTCTCGTCAACGCCGGTGCGGATATCAACGCAAAAAATAACCAAGGTGAGACTCCGCAGGACGTCGCAAAGACGGAAGCGATAAAAGAAATTTTGCACGGAAAAGTATCGAGGAACTTCTAAAAACCTCATTTTCAACAAAAATATGACCGTTGAAAAATAAGGGCTTACGAATAGTTGGGGAAGGTTTTTAGAAGTTCTCAATAGCAAAATCTTTCAGGTAACCAGTCAATGGAGATAGCATCATTAAGATTGTTGCCCAGTGCGGCGCTATTGGGCGACTGAATAGTTACAATAAAATTGTCTATGCGCGGTAATAAAAATACCATAAAAACATCTGTATTGTTTGTGATGTTTGTCATAGCTTTACACGAAAACAATAAAACAAAAATCTCTAATTGTAGCAAAAATAACGCTTTTCAGCGAAATACAAATAATTAATATACGTTTTCCCGATGAAATATTAAGTTTGTCGGTTTTTGTAAATAGATTGCCATAAGAAATTGCGTGCAGTTTATCAGAAATTGAAAACCGTTTGAAACAAAAGCCAGAACGATTTCATCATTATTCATTAAATAAAGAGTTAAGTAAGAATGAAAAAACAAACGTTTCGCGTTGTAACACACGACAAAAATGGTAGTTTGAAGATTCGTGATTTTGATTCAGAGGAAGATTTATTGCAACGTCACATTCAAATCGGAATTGATGATTGTAGTACCGATCTCAGTTTGCGAGGACGACCAGTGTTTCGCGGATTGATTGGCCCGATGCCGGAAACAGGAAACATTGTGCGATACGAATCGCCAGAAGTGTTTGAGGCATTAACGAAAGAATGGAGTGCGGTTAAGAAAAAACGCCGCAGCCGAAAAGTTTTCTGACTATACTCCTCTCACTTAAAAATTCGCTGCTTATGTCACATTTGGGAGAGAGATTGATTTATCAAATACAGTAACTATTCAGTTGTCATGCGGATTTATTGGGCTTGGGTAACTGAATAGTTACGTTTGCGATATTACTTTACGGTACGCTGACAGCTTCTGCGTCCGAAACCGCACAAAGGCATCCCCAAACGCCGATCATTTCCCGATTGGTACGGTTCGCGGCGTATCCCGCACCGACATTGATTGTTTCGGAAATAAAATGAACCGATCCGTCAGAAGCCGTCGCGTTAAATCCGCCGGTGTGATAGGATCCCGCAGAACGTCCGCAAAACCAAGTTGCGTTGTCGCCGCTTTGCCCGCATGTTTGGATGCACGTATTCCAATCATGAGATTTCAAGGTTGCCGACATCGGCGAGGACGTGTAAACATGATTCGCCGGAATACTCGACCAGAACGTAGCACGACGGGTTTGACCGTTTCGCGGGCGGTGTTTTTCAACAAAGAGCATCGTGTTTGACGTGCCGTCTGTAATTGATGCAAATGTTTCTACTTGCCGCACGCCGACATGCCCGCCAGATTGATAATATGTGTGCATCACGCCGCGCATATAACTTCGCACATCTCCGCCCGCGCCGCCGTCTTGATCCCACCACCATGTTCCGCCGGTATTCGCGCCGCCGACCGCGCGATAGGATGTGAAATATTGTTCAAAGGCGGTATATTGCCCATGCGTAGCGGAGCCGTCGTCGTTTCGTTCTGTTGCGGGATAATCACGTTGACCGGCTCCGGTGTCGGACGGACATTCATAGCATTCCATCCGCATTTGCGCCAATTCCTGATTTCGCCCTTGATTCGCCGCGCTAACGGCACCCGACGTATGGTTTTCCATTCCCGCCGCTCCAAAGTACATATCATAAGCGGATTGTTGTTCGATGTAAGGGAGAATGCTGACTCCCCACACCGAGTAGAACAGCCACAATGAACTTTCGGGATTGCCGTTGTTTCGGCACAACGAACCAAATGGGAAATTTTTTTGCGTGTCAGCGTAGTTGTGGCAAGCAAGTCCCAATTGTTTCATTTTGTTGGAACATTGCATTCTTCTTGCAGCTTCGCGAGCAGCTTGAACCGCAGGCAAAAGTAACGCAATCAGAATGCCAATGATGGCGATAACGACAAGTAATTCGACAAGGGTAAAACCGCGCCGGAAAAAGTGGACAAAACGGGCAGCAACGCCTTGTTTTATAGCTTTGTCGGCACTGCCGGCAAAGTTTACCCCCCCCCCCCTAGAATAGCGCACTGGTTTCAAAAGATCTTTTTCCATGTTTGTAACTCCTAATTTTTAGTTTTTTGAAATACTAGACAAAAATCATGGTAATCTTTGCCGTTAATTAACTCAACTAAGTTTATTATCGTTAGAAAAAATGAAAATGTCAAGTGGGGAAAATAAAAATTTTTTGTGGGTGTTTTTTTTGTGGAAAAAATTTGTGATTTTACAAAAAACACATGGCTTACTCGATAGGTACGAAATTGTATTATCATTCTCTATTTATCTTTAGGAAACTTCTAAAAACCTCCCCAAAATATTCGTAAGTCATTAGTTTTCAACGGTAACTTTTGTTGAAAATGAGTTTTTTAGAAACTCCCAATAATATTTTTCGGTAAAATTGGCTGTAACTACCCAACTGCCATGCAGATTTATTGGGCTTGGGCAACTGAATAGTTACAAAAATTCGTTTTTCATTTCCAAAAAGATAATAAGGATATATTAAGGACAAAAGGAAATTTGGGAACATGAAGAACGATAAACACTGTCTTAAAATCAAATATTCAAGTGTGCGGGATATACATCTTTAATCGTTAATTTTTCTCTAAACTTTCATGTGAAAAACTTTCATTGCCGATAACTAACGTATAGTATGTACATGAGGATACTTGGATATTTCTAAAAACGTTTTACCACAAAAGGTTGCGATAAGACATAACTTATTACAATAAAGCAAATTATAAAATTATTTTTGAAAATTTCTTTGTAGTGAATATAAAAGAATTTTTGCAACTATTCAGTCGCTCAAACCACATAAATCCATGCCGGATAACTGCATCATTATCCGTACCCGAAATGCTTTATTATTGCAGCCCTGATTTTTTAGATTATGAATTTTTATCAAAACAATGAAACGAAAAATAAGGGCGCATATTGGTGGTGCAATTCGGACTACTAAAGGAATTTTATAAATAAGGGCTGAAATAGTGACATTTTTCGGTAAATTTAACTGGCGTTACCTAGTTGCCGTGCGGATGTATTTGGGTTGGGCAATTGAATAGTTACGAATTGTTTAGAAATTCCTATTAAATACAACAATCTTTTCTGTTCTGCTTTTGTACAAAAAATTAAATAATTTATTGTCAGCGATAAAGAATTATGGGCAGTATTCAGCTTGGCACAGGTTTGATTTCCGGTATGGATATTGCGGGAACCGTCGATAAATTGATCGAACTGGATTCTGGGATTCTAAAAAATCTCACCGCCCGCAAAGAGAAATATCTTACGCAACAGACGCTGTTTGCGGAAATGACGACGCTTTTCATGACTTCTAACTATATGATTAAGAATCTGAAAAACGTTACTGTTTTTGACCGTCGTGATGTTACCAGCAGTAACGATTCGGTGTTAGGCGTTGCCAGAAACGGAAATCCGCCCGCAGGAACGCATACGTTTACGCCGATTCGTACCGCGACGTCTCATCAATTAATGACTTCCGGCGTCAAAAGCGCAACGGAATCGCTCGGAGTCACTGGAAATATTACGGCACGATATGGACGGAATCTCGAAACAAATTTTGAACTCAAAAATCTGAACGGCGGCGAAGGTGTTCAACGTGGGCAAATCCGCATTACCGACCGAAACGGCGACAAAGCGACAATCGACCTTCGCGCGGCGGTCACAATGCAAGACGTATTAGACGCAATCAATAATAACACGGATATCAGCGTTCGTGCGGAAGTGGACGGTGATGCTCTCAAACTGACCGATTTGACCGGACAGACAACCAGTAATTTGATTGTTCAAGAAGTTTCAGGCGGAACGACGGCGGCGTCGCTCGGATTATCGGGAATCAATGAGCCGGCTCAATCGAAAACCGGTTCGCCGATTGTCAAATTAGGAATGAACATCAGTCTTGCAGCGTTGCACGACGGAAACGGTTTCGAGTGTAATTCTTTCAGTGCAGACCTTGAGATTACGCTTTCCGATGGATCGAAAGCAACGATTGATTTTTCGGAATATGTCGCCGCAACAACGAAAACTGATGAAAACGGACAAACAGTCGCTGACAAACCGGCGCATCATCTCGACGAAGCAACGCTGGGAGACTTACTCAATAAAATTAATAATGATGAGACACTTAAAGGAAAACTTGAAGTCACAATTTCAGATGACGGCACGCATCTTGTTTGGACAGACAAAACAAACGCGGCAAATGGCGGTTCAGGAACAGGAAAGCTTACTATTGCCGCCCTAAACGGTTCTTCATCGCTCGTATCGTTTGGATTGGTTCCTTCTGCCGTCGCAACTGCCGTTTCGTCCGATAACGGAACATTGACAAGCGGACGCATTATCGGAGGACTCGGTTCGGTGTTATTGAGTTCGCTCGACGGCGGAGCAGGAATCAGTTTTACTGCACCGGAAGGCGCAACAATATTAAAAATTAACGCGACCGATCTTGCGGGGAACAGCAAGGAACTCGAATTTGATATCAACGATGTTGCCGAAGTCGAAACGCTCAGCGATTATATGGAAATGGTCAATAAAGAACTTTCAGCCAACGGAATCAAATTGACCGTACAGCTTAATAATTCCAAAACCGGATTGGAAATTAAAGACACATCCGGCGGAACAGGAACAGGTATCACTTTTCAAGATTCTGTCGGCGATTTAGCGTCGAAAATGAAATTGAATTATCCGCTTGGTTCGAACGACGACGCGACGCGCGATCTCAATTTGCAAGTCGTTTCGGCAAATACGCTTCTTTCCGATCTCAACGGCGGAAAAGGCGTTGATACGCTCGGGGCAATTAAAATTATCGACAGCAATGGCGGAACCGGAACGGTGACAATGACGGACGACATTGTTACAGTCGGCGATCTGATTCGCGCAATTTCTAGTAGCGGCGCAAACGTGGCGGCGGAAATCAATCCGGCAGGCGATGGGATACGTATTATTGATAATGGCGGCGGAAGCGGTCAACTTGTGGTAACAGAGGGCAGCTCTTATTCGACGCTTGCGTCCGACTTGCATTTTCTACAAACCGCAACGCAGCGAAATATCTACGGTAGCGGCACAATCCGTTATGTGATTGACGGTTCGATGACTTACAATATTCCGATTACGGAAGACGATTCGCTGCAAAGCATCGTGGACAAACTCAACCAAACCGGTATGGGAATTTCAGCAAGTATTTTTAACGACGGTTCGACAACGCCGTATCATTTGATGATCAATAGCGGCAACACCGGCGACGCGGCGCATTTGACGCTTGATTTGTCGGCGTTGGGATTGACGCAAAACGATATGACCGAAGCGCACGACGCAGTGTTACTTTACGGCGATATTTCTTCGAAAAACAACGTCGTGATTACGTCGAATCAAAACATCATCAAAGATATCGTGCCGGGAATTAACGTGGAAATCAAAGGTTCGTCGCTGTCGCCGATAACAGTTTCGACGCAAGGATCTAGTGCGGAAATAAAAACGAGCATCAAAACATATATTGAAAATATCAACAAATTTTTGGAAAAATATCACGAAGCGACTTATTATAATCCGAACGATACGGAAAACGTCGGTCCGTTATACACCGACTCCACCGCGAGGTCGCTATACAATGAGTTAATGTCAATGCTGACAAGCCGTATTGAAACGAAAGGCGGCGTTCAATCGCTTATGCAGCTTGGAATCAAAGTGACGACCAACAATCAGGACACGCCGGACAATCCTTACGACGATATTCGATTTCTTGAGTTTGACGAAGAAACGTTTGACACGTTGTATAAAGAAAACCCTGAAGGTATCCGCGAGTTTTTCCTCAAGCCGGTTATGTCGTTTGACGAAAACGGCAAAGAAATCGAAACGCAAACCGGTTTTGCCGCGAAATATACGGAACTGGCGGAACGTTATACCGCTGTTGAAACCGGAGCGCTTGGGTTCAAATACAGTACGTTGCAAACGAAAATTGATAACGCGACAGATCGCGAAGATTTTTTGCAATCGCGCCTTGATGCAAAACGTCTGCGGTTATACAACAGCTTTATCGCAATGGAAACCGCACTGGCAAAAATGCAAAAATCCATGTCGGCGGTTGAACAAATCGGAACATCAACGTCGTAAACGTAGTTGAAAGTGAAAAACAACAAGTAAAATTGCGCAAACAGATTGACAATGTTGCAGAGAAAGTTTTCTATTCGCGATCACAGAGTTGCGAATAAAAAATTTTAACTTTTAGCTGCCCAAACCAAATAAATCCGCACTGGACAACATCGTTACCCGAAAGACTCTACTACCAAGTCACGCAATTTCACTTGACATTGTTCAACGTAAAATACCTATCAATTTGACATTTTTCATATCAAGGGAAATTGAGGAACTTCGTATTAACCATTGCAACCCTTATTTATCAAGTTTCCCTAAGTAGCCGCCAAAGCCATCAAACTCGCCCTTATTTTTTAGATTGAGATTATGGATGTTTATCAAAAAAATTAAACGAAAAATAAGGGCGAATATTGGTAGTGTACTTCGTGCTATTCAGGGAATTTCATAAATAAGAGCTGCAATAATAGCATTTTTCGATAAAACGGACGATAACTATTCCGTTGCCTCTATTACGGATTTATTTGGGTTTGATCGACTGAATCGTTACAAAATTTTTTAACTTTTAGTGTTTAACTTATTTCCTATTTACACATTTAACTTTCATTTCAACTTTTTAACTTTTGGTTTGAACTTAATATGAACGCTCATCGGACTTATGTGGAACGTGAAGTCGCCACCGCCGCGCCGCAAAAATTGCAATTGATGCTGGTGGAAGCGGCAATTAAAAATATCCACCGCGTCAAATTGTATTGGGAAAAAAATAACGCTGACGAAGCGTTTCAGGCAATGACTCGTGCGCAGGACATTGTTACTGAAATTTTATGCTGTCTCGACATGGAAAATTCGCCGGAAATAGCGCAATCGCTCGCATCAATTTACGTTTTTATCTTCCGTAAAATCGCGCTGACGCGAGGACCGGAAGACATAGCGAATCTTGACGACGCACTGAAAGTGCTAATGGCGGAACGGGAATCGTGGAAAGAAATTTGCGAAAAATTCGGCGCACGAACTGACGCCGCCAGACAAAATTCCGCGACATTCGATTTCAAAACGCAAAACACCGCTACGAAACTTCAGGAAATCAAACCTTCCGCTCCGCACAAACCGCATCCCGCAACGACGACTTCTTCCGCCGGTCAAGGAATGTCGTGGGATGCGTGAGAGATTCGTAAAATTCCTGATTAGTTCGTTTTGGGGAGACAATATTTGAAAGCGCAGTAGAAAACTATGGCGTCAGTTGCCCAAGCCACGTAAATCCGCTCTGGGCAACTGTAGAGTTACTGTTTCACCGGAAAATATTATTATGGATTGTAACTACCCAGTTACTCGGTACCGGATTTATGTGGTGTGGTTTGAACGGCTGAATCGTTACAATTTGTTACACTAATAACTTTTATTCTTCAAAGACAATATTTCGTAACATCTGATTTACAAAACTCGTAAGCAATAATGTTATAACCCCTCTGAAAGCTGGAAGACTTCATTTGGGCGATCAGCGTCGTGTTTGGAACGGATAATCACAAGAATTTCATCGCCGTCATTGAGGCGTTTTTGCAGTTCCGCCGCTGTCATAAAATTTACCGTATGTTTGGTATTCGCTTCGGTAAACGGCGATTGAAGCGGCATTTGTGCGTTCGGATTCTGCGCCGACGAAATTGTCTGCAATGTTCGCGGCGGCAATAATTGTGTTTGTTCTATCTGCAATTGTTCGAGCGATTGCTTTGCTGTCGATTGAAAAGCCGGTTGAATCGGTTGTTGAGCAAGAATTTGACCGCTTGCCTGAACAATCGGCGAGTTTTGCCGACTTCGCGTTATCGACGGCGACTGATAAACCACGTTGATATTTGCTTTATCCAATTCTTTGTAAATCACGCTCAGCGGTACAAATAATCCTTCGTTGCCCAGAGGATCGCCCGCAACGCAAATTCCGACAAGATAACCGTTTGGCGTAAATAACCCACCGCCGCTTCGTCCTTGAACCGGCGCATTATCGACTTGAATATAAGGAAAAGGCGGCTTGGTAAAGGAGGAATTTTTTGTCAGTGATTGAATGCGATGCCGCCAAATTGTTGGATCGTCACCGCCGTCGCAACCGGTACTTAATAATGTCATTCCTTCCTGTAATGAGGTTCCGGTCGGTGCAAGCGGAATAACGTCCACTTCAAATTGCGGCTGAATTTTGACAAAAGCAATATCCAAAGCGTCATCGTAAAATAAACAAATGCCCGATACACGTTTCGGTGTGGAATTTGTGTAAAGATCGACATAAACCGCTCCTTTTCCTTTGGAGTCGCGGAAAATGTGTCCGCATGTCAAAATAAGAACATCTCCTTTTCGCGCGTCGATCATTGTGCCGGTTCCCCAATCGTTCCCGTGCGGATTTTCCACGCAAATTCGCACCGTTGCCTGTAAATAAGGAATATCAGGCGAAATTGCGGATAGTTCTGTCGTTTGTTTTTTTGTCGGAAGGGACAGCGATTGTGAGTTCTGCGTCATGGTTACCGGTTGAAAAGACGCCGAAACCACGCGATTTTCCGGTTCATCGTTCTCCGATTTTGAATTTGTCAGAAGTGAATTGGCGACAGGCGTTTTCGATTGCTTGGCAGACAATTCATTTCCTTTTTGAAGCGCCTGCGTTAATCGGGTTCGCATAATAAACGGATCGCCGCCACCATCAATACGGTCGATAATTTTTCCTTGCGACAACATTACGAATGACGGAAGCTGTTTCACTTGAAACTGTTGCGTCAACTGTGTCTCTGTTTTGGTATTCACTTGCCGAATTGTATAACCTTCGGCAACAAGCTGCTGAATCAACGGATCAAGATTTTGACATGCCGCACAACCATCTGCGGTAAACTCAAGAAGGACAGTATCGCTTGCTTGAGTTTTTCTAAAACTTCCCAAGAGTACAAGCAACAGAACAAGAAGAAGCAGTAAAATGTGTCGTTTTTTACTTTCAAACGGCGTGTTTTTTTGCAATTTGCGTAAAATATATAACATAAAAAAGAGTCTCCGTACTCACAAGCCCATCCATGCCTGTTTTGCATGATTCTTAATACCATTACAAAGATGCTATTTTATCAGTATGTTCCAAAACATGCAAGAGGGATTTTTGTTTTTTAGTAACTCATGAGCTATCGTAACTATTCAGCCGCTCCAACCCAATAAATCCGTACTGATCGTCTGAATCGGTTATCCGAAAGATTTTACTATTGCCGCCCTTATTTATCAAGTTTCTCTTAGTAGCCGACATCCTCCCCCAATCGCGCCCTTATGTTTTAGGTCATGGATTATTATCAAACCAAATGGAACGAAACATGAGGGAATAAGGGCGCATGTTGGTGGTGCAATTCGGGCTACTAAGGGAAATCTTCTATAAATAAGGGCGGCAAGCATAATATGTTCCGGTAAAATTGACGGTAACTATTCCGTTGTCCTGTACGAATTTATTTGGTTTGAGCGACTGAATAGTTATGTTTCCTGAATGTTAATCGCTCATGCGTAACATGTAATGAATCGTTACGAAAAAATTTATTCACTCCCTATAAATATCGAGAAAATTTCCATAAATGCTATACTTTCTGCGATAAAAATGGATTGTGAGAGTTTCCCGCGTGATTCTCTGAAATTGATATTGTCGTTTGGAACAATTTGGTTTATACTATTTGTTGTTGTGCGCTGATTTTACATCTCTGCAATTGAGCTTGACGAACAAAAGTAGGAAAGAAAATAAAGAAAAATAGGTAAAAAATGTCCAATCATTGGCTAAAATTGACTTTCAAAAGATTGACAAAAAAGCAACTTTTTTTGTTGAGTATTGTTTCTTGTATTGCCGTTTTTTCTTCTGGTTGTCCCAATAAAACAAAAAGCGGCGAGGAACCGGAAGGAGCAAAAAAAGTCGAAAATACCGGAACTGCAAATAACGCGATCCCCGCACTAAATAACAAATCGTTAGCGAACGATTTGTTGCAAACTCCGCCCGACTCGCATAAACCACTGCTCGTTCCGCTTCCCACCGAAACAGAATTGAAAACACTTGGTCCGGAAATCAGCGCAAATCAAAAATATTTGAAATACTTGCCGGATAATCCGGTCAGTTTCATTACCGCGTCGTCGGACAGAGCCGTTAAGAGTCAGTATTTTTCGCAATTTTCCGATGTTGCCGGAAATATTATGACTGGTTTTTTGAATACTTTTCAAATGGTCGTTCCAACATCCTCGCAAATTCCGTTTCATAAAATTTTGCGAGTAACATCTTGCACCAAACCGGCAAAATTACCCGCAGCGCGTCATCCGCAAACGGGAATGCCGCTTTATCAATCGTTGGATCAAGTGCCATTGACTGTCAATATCCTTGAATTTAAAGAACCGGTTGACGAGCTTGCGGTTCTCGCCGCGTTCAATCAATTCGGTGTTGCGTCGGAATCTTTGACTCCAACCGTCCAAGGAACAACAAAATTTTATGATTTGATTCCCGCCACCGAGCAATCACCGATTCTTGTGCGTGTCGCTATTGTTGATCCTCAAATCGCCGTCCTTGCCGCGGGAACGCTTACAGAAATCTCGCAACTTTTCGATAGTCAACCGGCAACCGGCGCGATTCCGTCGCGGATTTTGTATACGAACCTGGAAGAGAACGATCTGTTGTTTTTTTACTCTTCGGAAGGCGTTGCCGCAGGGACAACTGTTATGTTTGATTCTTATGCGATGCTCTTTTCGTTTTTTGCTCAAGTTCAAAATCAGCAAATAACACAGGAGCAATTTGAGAAAGACGCATCAGAATTTTCAAAACAAGTGAAATGTATCACACTCCGACTTGACTTGCAGGCAAAAGACACTGCAAAACTTATCACGCTCGACTTGAACACTGCCACGCCTGCCGATGTTCTGCCGATTAAATCTA
Source organism: Planctomycetaceae bacterium (assembly GCA_031267635.1). Taxonomy (GTDB): domain Bacteria; phylum Planctomycetota; class Planctomycetia; order Pirellulales; family Thermoguttaceae; genus WRMR01. The sequence goes on along the minus strand of JAIRYX010000091.1, from coordinate 1,601 downwards.
TTTTGGAATCAAATTTGATCAACCTGAAAATGCTTGCTAATTTCAACGCGGAAAAGCTCAATAATAATGCCGAAAAACAAGAAAATGAAACCGATGAAATCGCCGCATTAAACAAAAAACGTGTCCTTATGGCGACGAAATTGCTTGACGCGATTAAAGTTTCCGAATCAGGAACGCTTGTTCAGGTAACGTTGACCAAAACTGCAGAATTGGAACAACCGCTTTCGGAACAGTTGAGCGAAATGTTTATCACGGTACGTGAAAGAACATGGGCTGATAATAATGTCAAAGCGTTTCAAGAAATCGCCGACGGATTAAGCCGATACATTGAATCACATGAAAAACATTTCCCTGATTATGCGATTTCCGACGAAAACGGCGCGCCGCTTTTGAGTTGGCGAGTGGCAATGCTTCCATCGTTGGGTGAAGAAGAATTGTATAAACAATTTCATTTGAACGAAGCGTGGGACAGCGAACACAATAAAACGTTATTGGAGAAAATGCCGAAAATCTTTGCTGATCCGAACGATTTGACGGCGGCAAATAAAAGTGTTTTTCGCATGATTGGCGGAACCGGATCGTTTTTAGATTCGCATAAAGGCGGTTTTACAACGACCGACGTACAAAATCCGGCGGATACGATTTACTTAATTGCGGTGACTCCTGAACAGGCGGTAGAATGGACAAAGCCGGAGTTTGTTCAATATGACGCTAATACGTTCCATTCGTTCGTGCATCACCTTTTTGCCGCATTTTTTTGCAGTGGAGACGCTGCTGTTTTACCTGTTGATGCGATTCTTGCCTCAGATCAATTGCGTCACTGGATAGCCGGTGAAGTGTCGCCGGAAGTCGCCGAAATGCGTCAACGGCAACTAGAGCAGCAGATGCAATATCAAAAATATATCCAACAAGCACAACAAGCTGAAGAAGAGCATCAACAACAAATCCCGCTACAACCTAATGTTGTTCCTAATCTTCAGCCGTAAAAATGTTTATTAGACCTTTTCTCTAACTTCATATCAGGTTATTTAGGCAAAACAGGTGAATACAAAATAACTGTTTTTTGAATAGTGTTCGGTCTATTGATAGGGTTAGAGAAAAGGTCTATTCCTCACACTTTGAATTTTTTTGATTATTTCACATTTTGGGGAGGTAAAACGCCGCGGAAAATTCTGGATTTATTTTGTGGAGACTTTACGCCGAGCATTTCCCCATTGAATAACCCCCAGTGCAACTGGGGGGAACGAACCGACAAGAATAAAAAACTCTGTAAAAGTTTCCCTTGGAAGGCATTTATATTCATTGCACTTGAGTTTTCGGTTTTATGAATGGAGCTCAAGCCGGATTTTACGGTATAACGACGCTAGTGAAAACCGAAATTTCAAGTGCAAGAAGTATAGAATAACTCCTACGGCGTAAAAACTTATTGACCACTTTTAAACAACTCACCAAAATCCGAAATAAGCAGAAAAATAAACCCACCGTAAAAGCACTACCCTTTTGTCCCTAAATTTTTAAACTATTTTGACGAGGTAAAAAATATGAGAAAGATATTTTTGTTGGTGTTTGTTTTATTGTCGGCTTTGGAAACTCTTTGGGCG
>JAIRYX010000488.1 GCA_031267635.1 Planctomycetaceae bacterium | reverse complement strand
CGCGATACTATCCATCGTTCGGTACTCCCGCAGATATTTCAGCGTAATGCACAACTTGTCTTCGACCGTCAATTTGGGTGGTTTACCGCCTTTTTGATGCAAAACATCGTATTCCCTTTGAAGAATCGACAACATTTTTTAAACGTGTCGGGGCTTACACCGTGTAACCGTTTAAAAAGAACCGTTTGGGCATCGGCCGTCTTATTTTTATTTTCCATGACCTCATTATAGCGTTTTAAGGTTCTTAAACAAGTCTAATAAATTCATAGAGAAATAACCGTGAACGGTTACTCTTTTTATTCAAAGAGCAATGCAAGAATCAGACGAATTATTTTTAACCGCCGAACAATGCGCCAAACGATACAAGATTTCCGAACGGCATTTTCGGAGACTCGTGGATAGCGGAGAAATGCCGAAACCAATAAAACTCGGACGAAATACGCGATGGCCGCTTCATGTACTTGAATTATATGAATCAAAAATGATTGACAAATTACAGAAACATCGAAGGAAACCGTAACATCTTTGCGAGATAAAAAGTTTGAGTTTTTCCTTGATACCCCCGTTGACTTTTTGGAAAAAAAGAGGGTGTTACTGGTCGAATCAAAAACGGTAACAGAATTATTGATGAATTAAAATTTGTAACTATCTGTGTAAAAAATAGTGAACTACTGAAAACACGGAATTGCACAGAAAAATAAAATGAACCGTTCCATTTCCGTGTGTTCTGTGTATTCTGTGGTTCATAAAATTAACAGTTACGAAATCCTTATTGAAATTTTGTACGTATAAGTTATTTTTTATTGTTTCATAATATTAAAATTAAATGTTCATGAAATGTTCCAAAAATATTTTTTGTAATTGTGAAATGCCATTCCATTTTGTTTACAGATATGAAAAAATCGGATAGTCGTTTTCAAAACACGAGTACGGGTATTGAATACTTTCAAAAGGATAATTGTGTATGATTTCCAAACAAAATGTTCTGCACGATGGGTTGTCCAAAAACAGAGAATATGATTATTAGAGAGGACGCAGAGTCGACGTAACATCAATTGTCGTAAGGCTTTGCGTGTGTTGGCAAAAGACGGGGGCGTTTACCGTTCCCCCTACTCAAAACGTCAAAACGCAACACAAGCCAACCCAGGCAATAAAAACGAGCGAACGTTCGGAAAGGAAAACCGGAAAAAAATAGGCGAGATAGCGGTAGGTTTTTTCGGCGGTTTTTCGATACAAAAAAAACGATGCCGTGAGGTTTTGTTCACTGCATTGATAAGCGTTCAAAGTCTAGTTGCTGAATGTTTGATAATCGCGCCTCATGCGGGGCTGGGAATAGTTTTTAGAAACTTCTGAGTATATCGCCAAACATTACTTCAAACTGTTATTGTAATCTTTTTTTGAGCAGGCCGAGGGAACGTTTGATGTAGAGATCGTCAATAATGTTCGGATGCCCGACGTAAGGGAAACTTCGTAAATCGAGAATAACTTTTTGTAAATCCGTTTCCGTTCGACCAGCGTCGATAACCGCAACAAATGTTTCTTCTTTTCTGTTACGATCCGGCAAACCCGGCGGATACGCCCCAATCAGAAGTAAATAATCAACATGAAAAAACCGACGCCCGCACCGAATCATTTCCTCCACTGTTACCTGCTGCTTCGGCGGTAACACCATTCCGCCAATAAAACAACCCTCCGATTCCACCGAACCAGCAACCGTTTCCGCCAACAATCCCCGCGTTCCGGCTTCAATCACCGCCAACGTTTTCCCCAACCCCCTCAACTTCCGGCAAACAACATCCTGCAGCCGGTCATCCCCCTCGCCGAAAATTAAATCTCCAAGTTTTTCGTAAATTAAATTCACTGTCGGTTCCATCTTTTTGAAACATTCATCTTCCGTCTCCGCTTCAGAAACAATTCGTAACGTAATCGTTCCCTGATTGGCGGTAATTCCGACTTTTGGATAATGGTTACGATTAACAATATCCGGCAGCAAGGCTTCAAGTTGACTTTCACCAAGTCCAAAAGAATGAATCGACCGAAACCGAATAACCCGTTTTTGTCCGGTCATTTGATCTAGCATTTCCTGAATTGTTTTCCGTCCCGAATCCGCCCACATTCCCTTCATCTCCGCAGGAACTCCGGGATAGACAAGTATTCGTACAAAATCCAAACGCCCTCGTTTGACTGGTTTTTTTCGTTGCACCGTCAAATCAATTCCCGGCGCAGTTCCGTACAAATTAAAAATCGGAACCGCCCCCTTCGGTTGAAACGCCTGAATCTCATTCGTCTTCGGCATCTCCTGCCCCCGACGTTGAAACATTTCCCGAATGTACCGGAGCGATTGTTCATTCTTCTCCAACATCGCCCCAACACTTTGCGCAACAGCCTGACGTGTTAAATCGTCCGCCGTCGGACCAAGTCCGCCAGTCCAAATCAAAAGATCAACCCGTTCCATCGCGGTTTGTAAAACATGAATCATCGCCTCCAAGTCGTCGCCGACCGTCGTGTGATACAATGTCGTAACACCCAAATCGTTCAGTTCAAGACTCAACCATTGCGAATTTGTATCAAGAATTTTGCCGGACGTTAATTCGTCCCCATTGGAAATAATTTCTGCTTGCATAATCGTGGATAGTAACTAGTGGATATAGCGGCTTCTAAAAACTCTTCCTAGCCCTGTAAAGGCGGACTAATTTTAGATGACAGGTTGATTCATCATGTTGTCCCCGCGGGGGCTATTATCTTAATGCGTCATGCGTTAATCAATTGACGTCTTTTTTATTTTTTTGGTCAACCGCAAGGGTTGTCCCGACGTTCCTCGTCATTCGTTACACGTCGCTCTCTTTTGCCTCTACGATGTTTGTTGTTTTTTAACGGCAGCGGCAATAAGTGAAGCAAAAAGCGGATGAGGTTTTATCGGTTGCGACTTAAATTCGGGGTGGAACTGCACCGCAATAAACCAAGGATGTTCCAATAATTCCACCGCATGAACCAGCAACCCGTCAGAACTCGACGCCGTTATCCGCATCTCGCTCTGATTCCACTGTTCGCGGTACTGGTTGTTAAATTCGTAACAATGCCGGAACCGCTCCGACGACAATTGCTCATTTCCGTATGCTTCGGCAATTTTCGATGGTATTTGAAACACCGTCGCGTCGGCTCCGGTTTTCGTCGTCCCGCCTTGCGCGGTGAACAACCGGTGTTCGTCGAGTAAACAAATCACCGGATACGGCGTGTCTTTATCGTACTCCGTTGAGTTCGCTCCGTCCAGTTTCAAAACATTTCGTGCAAATTCAATCACCGCACATTGCATTCCCAAACCGATACCCAGAAACGGAATTTTGTTTTCACGGGCAATCCGAACCGCTTCGATTTTTCCTTCAAGTTCCGTTTCGCCAAAACATCCTGAAACGAGAATCGCGTCCGCCTTGCGTAAATCCCGACGTGTTTCACTTTGCCGTACATTCCGGCTGGAAATTCGAAGGACACGAATCTTCGCCCGATGAGCAATTCCGGCATGGTCAATTGCTTCATAAGTTGATTTATAAGCGTCGCGCATTTCGGCGTACTCCCCGACAACCGCCGCCGTCAATTCCCGTTCAGGATTCCGAATCCGATTCAATAATTCATACCAGTCCGTCAAATCCAACGTTCCGGCGTTCGGAATTTTTAACTTATCAACGATTAACTGATCCAGTTTGTTTTCCATGAGCGTTACGGGAACTTCGTAAATCGAAAAATCCTTATCGCGCTCTTCGATGACCGCATTGGCAGCGATGTTGCAAAAAAGTCCGATTTTAGCGCGTTCGTCCCGGGAGAGCGGGATTTCCGTTCGGCAAATTAAGATGTCCGGTTGAATCCCGATCTGACGGAGTTGTCCAACGCTGTGCTGTGTCGGCTTTGTCTTGATTTCCCGCGCCGCTTTGAGAAACGGAATCAATGTCAGGTGAATGTACAAACAATTCTCCTTGCCGACGTCGAGCGAAAATTGTCGAATAGCTTCCATGTGCGGTAAACTTTCAATATCTCCTACCGTCCCGCCTATTTCCGTAATAACAATATCCGTCTCGGATCCGCCCAGACGCAATAAACATTGCTTAATTTCGTTCGTAATATGCGGAATCACCTGAACGGTCGCGCCTTGGTATTCGCCGCGCCGTTCTTTCTCAAAAACACGCTGATAAATTTGTCCGGTTGTCCAACTGCTGTTCCATGTTAATGTGGTGTTGGTGAAACGTTCGTAATGCCCCAGATCGAGATCGGTTGTACTGCCGTCATCGAGAACGTAAACTTCTCCGTGTTGTGCCGGCGAAAAAAGTCCCGGATCAACATTAATGTACGGATCCAATTTCAGAAACCGTACCGTCAATCCGCGATGCTCCAAAAGCAAACCAATTGACGCACTCGTCAACCCCTTACCCAATGAACTGACAACTCCGCCCGTAATAAATAAATACTTTGTCATAAAATGATTCCGTGCAATATTTACATACTGTTTCGAACGCTCGCGCGGAAAAACGTTTTGCCGCTGCCTTTTCCATTTTGCCGCTTATTCTATCTGATTCAAGAATTTCTGTAAAGGTAACTGTTTACGGGTTATTCACAAAATTGGCGGGATTATTGCCGGTGACGAAGGGCGACGAGCGGCAAAAATCGTAGGGGCGACGCTTGCCGTTGCCCTTATTGTCTTGGGCAACCGCAAGGGTTGCCTCTACGAAGGCAAACGCCCGGAAACAAACAATTTCCACGTGCAAATCGGCAATTTCCACGTGCAAATCGGTAATTTCCACGTGTAAATCGGCAATTTCCACGTGCAAATCGGTAATTTCCACGTGCAAATCGGCAATTTCCACGTGTAAATCGGCAATTTCCACGTGCAAATCGGTAATTTCCACGTGCAAATCGGCAATTTCCGCCTGGAAATAACCAATTTCCGCCCGAAAATAACCAATTTCCGCCCGGAAACAACCAATTTCCGCCCGAAAATAACCAATTTCCGCCCGAAAATAACCAATTTCCGCCCGAAAATAACCAATTTACGCCCGAAAATAAACAGTTTCCAGGCGTTTCTCGTCAATTTCCAGGCGTTATTCTTCGTAGAGGCGAAACATTTTTCGCCCCGACGACGTCGCCTGTGTTGTATGGGCAACCGCACGAGTTGCCCCGACGCAACGCGGCAGGTAACAGAACCCAAAAACACAACGCCCGTAGTGGCAACCATACGCGGTTGCCCATCTCAACTAAAGGATTTTCACCGCGGCACAATAATATACTGGTGTTTTCCAAAACGCAAAAATATTATTTCAATCCAGACACGGTGAGAGCTCCGCAAAAAGAGACGAATATCACTGAACAAAACAATTGTTGTTTCGGGAATCATTGTCTTACTGACTAACATTTCTACTCATCGTACGATGAAATGAAGTTTTT
>JAIRYX010000487.1 GCA_031267635.1 Planctomycetaceae bacterium | reverse complement strand
TTCAGCGTTGTCTTTTAATGTCAACGGATCCTGGTGATTTGGTGTTGGACATCACTTGCGGCAGCGGGACGACGGCTTTTGTTGCGGAAAATTGGGGGCGGCGTTGGATTACTTGCGATACGTCGCGCGTCGCTTTGACATTGGCGAAACAACGCCTCTTGACCGCACAATTCGATTACTTTGAACTTGCTCACCCAACCGAAGGCGTGCGCAGCGGTTTCCGCTACAAAACCGTACCGCATATCACTCTCAAATCAATTGCCAACAACGAACCCGCTCCCGAAGAAACCCTTTACGATCAACCTTATATCGATAAAAAGAAAATACGAATTACAGGACCATTCACGGTTGAAGCAGTACCCGCGCCGACAGCGTTGGGATTGACTCGTGAAGCGTTGGCGGAGAGCGGCGAGTTAGAAAAATCCGCTGCTCACTCATCACTCGACACTAACCACTCAACACTCTCTTCCGTCGCCCGAAGCGGCGAAACGATACGGCAATCCGATTGGAAAGATGAATTATTACGAACAGGTATTCGCGGCAAAGGTAACAAAAATATCGAATTTAACCGCGTCGAATCGCTTGCCGGTACAAAATTCCTGCAAGCCGAAGCCGAAACAAAAGAAACCAATCAACGTGTTCTTATTTGTTTCGGTCCCGAACACGCACCGCTTGAACAACGCACCGTCGAACTTGCCCTCAACGAAGCCAAAAACCTAAAACCCTCCGCGCAAATCATTCTTTTTTGCGCATTTCAATTTGACGAAGAAGCCGCCAAAGATATTGACGAAACAAACGAAAACCTGATCGGATTCAAGTTACTCAAAGTCCAAATGAACGCCGACCTCTTAACCGACGACCTCCGAAAAAAACGAAGCAGCAACGAAAGTTTCTGGTTGATCGGACAACCGGACGTTGAATTGAAAACAATCAATGACGGCGAACACAAAGGAAAAGCCCAAATAACAGTTCACGGTTTTGACTATTATGATCCGAAAAACGGTAAAATTATTAGCGGCGGTAGCGGCGATATAGCGATGTGGATGTTGGACACGGACTATGACGGTCGCAGTTTATACCCGTCTCAAGTTTTTTTCCCAATGTCCGGCAACAAAGACGGTTGGTCAACATTGGCAAAAAACCTCAAAGCCGAACTCGACGAAGAAAAAATCGAATCATTCCGCGGAACTGTTTCACTCCCGTTTGTTGCCGGCAAAGCGGTTGCCGTAAAAATCGTTGACGCAAGAGGGATTGAAAGTTTGAAAATCGTAAGGTAATATTTTAAACAAGAATACAGGATAGCAGGATAATCAGGATATAATTTTCTCCTGACAATCCTGCAATCCTGTTTAAATATTTTTTTGACAAGATAACATTAGTAGCCAATGAATCCTCCACAACAACAATCTCATTACAAAAATGGATATATTATGGACATCAATACGATACTGGACAATTTGGTTCTTGCTCTTAAACCTTCAGATCCTTATAAGATTATTTTATTTGGATCTTATGCTTATGGGCGTCCCAACGAAGATAGCGATATAGACCTGATGGTGATATTGGACGATAATCATGTTGCAAAAACATACGAAGAAAGATTAAATAAAAAGGTATCAATAAGAAAGTTGGTTCTCGAAATTAACCGTAAAATCCCACTCGATATACTGGTTTATTCAAAAGAAGAATTGAAAAAACTAAAGGAATACGGAAATTATTTTATTGATGAAATAGAAAAAACAGGGAGAATATTATATGAAAAAGCAAGTTGAAGATTGGATATTACTGGCTGATAAGGATTTATATACTGCGGAGTTAGTCATCAAAGATAATTTTCCGTTAAATAATATTGTTGCATTTCATTGCCAACAGACTATCGAAAAATATTTAAAAGCATATTTAATCGAACAAAATATTCCGTTAATCAAAACACATGATTTGGTAAAATTAAATGGTTTAATTAAAGAAAAAAAGGACATTGGTATAGATGAAAACAAATTAGTTCTCATTAATGAAATCTATACAGAGTCGAGGTATCCTGGTGAGTTCGGTTTATTACCCGATGGTATGCCTACAGACGAACAGGCAAAAGAATTTATAAAATATGCAAAAGAAGTCAAAGAAATAATAAATAATGAATTAAAAAATGGGTAACGATTCCATCGATTATGAGTAAATTGGTTCATATACTCATCACACTATGAAATTCAGTTTTTATTTTTTTTGACAGGATAGCAGGATAATTAGGATTTTATTCTATCCTGACATTCCTGCAATCCTGCAATCCTGTGTAAATATTTTTTAGACAGGATAACAAGATTTACAGGATAATCAGGAAATAATAGGAGAGATTTTTAACATGCCTATAGACAAACTTATTATCAATTCGCCTTATTTTGAGCCGGAATATTATTGGGATTATATTCGGGAGGAGCGCCGTTTTGAGAAGACGTTGGGGCGGCGTTCGGCGGGGTATATTATTGCGTCGGGTAACTCCGATACGTTTGATGATCCGGGTATTTTTGTTGAAATACCTTTGGTCAACAAAATCCGGCAACGTATCAAAAATTGGCGAGAACAAGATTATCCGGGCGTTACAGGAATTACAAAACGATTGCTCCACCATTGGCAAGACCCGCACGAACGAAACGGAAAAGATCAAAAACGATTCTTTTTCTGTCAACTTGAAGCCATCGAAACTCTCATATTTTTGACCGAAACACCGGAAACAAATCTGCAAGGAATCGATATTCCAAACGACGGCGGCGATTTTGTGCGTTGGTGCAACAAAATGGCAACCGGTTCCGGTAAAACAATTCTCATGTCAATGATCATCGCATGGCAAATACTCAACCGTGTTGCTAATAGCCGCGATGGGCGGTTCTCCAAATTCGTACTTATTGTTGCGCCCGGTCTTACTGTACGGAATAGACTCGCCGTGTTGCAGCCAAGCAATCCAAATAATTATTATGACGAATTTGATATTGTACCGCACGGGCTTCGCGATTCCTTACGGCAAGGACAAATCAAAATCATCAACTGGCACACGCTCGCTTGGGATACCGAAGAACGTATTGCCAAACGTAAATCCGTCGATAAACGCGGCGCAAAAAGTGATGAAGCTTATGTGCAAGAAGTTCTCAATGAATTGAAAAATGCAAAAAATCTGATTGTTATCAACGACGAAGCTCATCACGCTTGGCGGGTTTCACCGGAAAGTAAAGTTAAAGGAGTTTCCAAAGAACAGATCATTGAGAGTACAATCTGGCTTGGCGGACTTGATCGAATTCATCGTGCGCGCGGCGTCTTAAAATGTTTCGATTTGTCTGCAACACCATTTGCCCCAACCGGAAAAAAAGCGTCGGAAGAGACATTGTATTCGTGGATTGTCAGCGATTTCGGGTTGAATGACGCGATTGAGTCGGGGCTTGTCAAAACGCCGCGAGTGGTAATTCGTGACGATGGACGCGCCGACCCGCAATTACGCAGCCGTTTGTATCATATTTATTCGGATAAAGATGTACGCGATGACATTACCCGCAGCAAGGCAGATGAAACCGAACCGCTCCCCGATCTGATTAAAAATGCCTACGTTTTATTGGGCAAGGACTGGCTTGAAACCAAAAAGAAATGGGAAGAAAACGGTCAAACAATTCCGCCGGTCATGATTACTGTTGCAAACAATACCGCAACTTCTTCACGTATCAAATATTCATTTGACAAAGATTCGTTTCTTTTGAAAGCAAACGGACTTGAAGAACTTGAAAATTCTGAACGAATATTACAAATTGATAGTCGTGTGCTTGAAAAAGCGGAGTTGGAAGAGTCGCCGACTGATCCGGTTGATTCTGTTGAAATAAACGAAGACAACGAAAATGAAAACGATACAAATTCCAATTCCGGTCCTGATATTCCCAAAGAACGTAAACTTACTCAAAAACAACTTGCGGAAATATTGAGACAAAAAGTTGACACGGTGGGACAAGCCGGTCAAGCAGGCGAACTGATTCAAAATGTGATTTCGGTTGGTATGTTGAGCGAGGGCTGGGATGCGAAAACGGTAACGCATATTATGGGATTGCGGGCTTTTAGCAGTCAATTGCTTTGTGAACAGGTTGTAGGTCGCGGGTTACGGCGGACTTCGTATGATATAAACGAAGACGGATTTTTTGCGCCGGAATATGTCAACATTTTCGGCGTGCCGTTTACGTTTCTTCCGCACGAAGGCGGCGACGGTCCGCCGCCGGTTCCTCCTCCGCCGCGTACACGAATTGAGCCGGATAAAAATAAAGCGGAACACGAAATTGCGTTTCCGAGTGTGATTCGTATTGACCGCGTTTATCGTCCGCGTTTGATACTTGATTTTAATAAGATGAAACCGCTTGTACTTGATCCGTTGGATTCTATTACGGAAGCGGAACTTGTACCAATATTGGACGGCAAACCCAATCCCGCGGCATTGACAGAAATTGACCTCAAAAATAACGCCAATAAATTCCGTTTGCAAACGCTCATTTTTACAATCGCGGCAAGAATTTTTGACACAGAAAAAAAACAAACTTGGAAAGGTTCTGTTGAAACGTTTATCGTACAACTCATTGAACTCGTGGAAACGTTCATTCGTTCCGATAAATTGCAAATCAAAAATCCTGAATTTGACAAAGACGATTTGCGCCGTCGAGTGCTTATCATGTTGAGCATTGGCAAGGTTATTCAGTATATTTGCAATGAGGTGCGTTCGGAAAATACGGAGGAGTTGACGCCTATTTTTGACAAAGAAAAACCGGTTCGTTCAACTTCTGACATTAGGACGTGGTGGACGACCAAACATGCGGAAGCCATGAAAAAGTCACACATCAATTTTACGGTGTTTGACAGCATCATGGAATTTCATGAGGCGAGAAAAATCAATGATTCTAAACATGTCGTTTCTTTTGTCAAAAATGATCATCTTGGTTTTTCTATTTTGTACAGTCATCAAGGAACTATCCGTAAATATATTCCTGATTTTATCATTCGTCTCAAAAACGGAACAAAACTTATTCTTGAAACCAAAGGACAAGACACCGACCGAGATAAAACCAAACGCGAATTTCTCAACGAATGGTGTCAAGCCGTCAACCAAGACGGACGTTTCGGAAAATGGTGTTGTGATGTGTCCTTCGATCCAAACGAAATACCATCAATACTTCAAAATGCACACAAGATTTGAAGTCAAGAGTTCAGATAGAAAAATAATCTTCGCGTCCTTCGTGGCGAATAAAAAATGGCAAAAACAATTCTTTTTGAAGTACGGTGTTTTCAATGTTGTTGGATGGAAATCTGGGGACTTGAACACGCAATGCGCGAACTTGTGCGAATTGCACGTTATCGTGCTACGGCAAATTTCGACCCAGAGATTATTCGTGAATTGTTTCCGATTCATGCGGCGCAGATGGAGTGTCCGAATTGCGGCAAGATGGAGTTGACTGCACGAATTGCACCGAAAGAAAGCTGGACGTGGGCGGATGAAGTTTGTTGCGAATATTGCGGAAAAATCATTCCGGCAGAGCGTTTGGCAGCCGTTCCGAACGCGACACTTTGTGTGAATTGTCAATCGGTAGCGGAACGCGGCGAGTTGCTCAATGACGCAAAATATTGTCCGCGATGCGGCGACGCAATGACCTTGAAATCAATTTCCTGCGGCAACGGTATCACGCGTCCAACGTTCATTTGCCCCAACTGCCGTCATCGGAAAACGCGAACATAACGTAATAAAAAATCCAAAAAGCGAATACCCAAAGTCCCTCCAGTCCCAATGGTCACTGAGTAACTAGTCAGGTGACTCCAACCCAATCAATCCGCATTGGACAACTGAATAGTCGTCCCTGAAAAAATTTCAATGAAAATTTCATCGTCGCGATCTTATCAGTCACAAGTTCATTTGGCTCGCAAGCCAAGCGGCATAGCAAGGCGAATACGAAAAAATTAGATTAGAGGTCATGTCCGATCCGAGCGTCAAGGGCGCAATTGTATGCGTTTTTTGTCGCTTGGTGTGCTATTTGCGCTCGGACATGACCTCTAATAGGGTGCGCGGTGGGAGCAAAACATTCCACTCCCCAACTTTGCCAATAGCTCAATGTTCCGATACACTCGCCGAGAAGGTAAGTATTGGAAAGCCCGTCCGAGATTTCTCCGAAAGAAGCCGCCCATCCGCACATACCAATTACGCCGCGAACTTTGGTAACGCTGTTTCCTGCTGTGGCGTTTCCGCCTTCCACGCTGACATGATTTGTTTGTCCCCAGCCGATTCCAGTGACATTTCGGTAATCGCCGATATTCACGGCATAATCACATTGAGAAACTGCCCAACTGTTGCTCGGCGGATTTTCTGTCCATTGGTTTTCACCTGTGATTTCACGCGCCAGAGGATTGGAAGGACAGAGAAATCCGGGATAAATTGTCCGCATGATTTTGTAATTGCATTGGACAGAACCATCCTTCATCATTTGATCATGATTACTCCCCGTCCATGTTGTGGGACGGTCATAAGGCGGTTTTGACCAATCAATTGCGGCAAA
>JAIRYX010000486.1 GCA_031267635.1 Planctomycetaceae bacterium | reverse complement strand
TTCAGCAGTATAAAATAACGCTCCGTGAGGCGTAAATCGCCTAATCCTATTTGAAAAACATACCGGAAATAATAAAAAATGAACAAAAAAAGGCAATACAAAAATATCTAAACAATAATTTCCCCGACTATACTACGTAATCGATATCGATTGACAAAACTTGTGTTAATACTTTTGTTTAGAAGTTCCCTGAATAGTTACTGTTCAATGTAACGGAAGTTCCTTTTCAATCAAACAAGAGTTTTCACCGTAAGTTATTGATCCTTTATTATTTACGTCAATTTTTGTTTTTGATTTGTTGGCTACATTTTTTAGTTTTGGTTTGGTGTTTGGTTTGATTGTTGAAGGGATGATTTCTGGGATTGAGATGTTGGCAAGTGTCAGGAGTTGTTCGATTTCTTTGCGAGGTTTGGGAACATAAAGAGCCGGGATGTTGCTGCCGAGTTGAATCTCGACAGTGCCTAGCGTTTCCAATAACTCAATTCCTTCCTCAACCGTCATGTCCAAAGTGTTCCAATATTCCCTCAATTTTTGTATTAACGTATAGGACTGCATCACGACGAAAATATGTCCGCGCGTTCGATCTTGTTTTCGCACATAAAACAGGGCGCAATTCCAATTGACTGGTCTTGCAAAGTCCGAAACGCATTCTCGACCAGTGCCAAGTCCTTGTATCGTGCATGAACTGATTCCTTGTTTGAGTAAGAAATTTCAGATGGGAACGCCTCAATCCGAAACAAATCAAACCATCGCAACAAGCCAATATAACTCACCGGGTACTTAAAACAATAGAAAAACAGAAAAGTACATAAAATACAGAAGAAACTGAAAAATACAAGCACCAACATTTTAATAACAATATCATTGAAAAGGGAGGTTTTTAGAAACTCCCTTTAGTTCCGGCTTTTGTTTTAGCGGTTCTATTTGTTGATACGGTGGATCAGGTCTTTGGGGACACAAGGGATATTATCAAATAGTGTCCCTCGTGTCTTTTCGAGCGCTGTGTTATTTTTTGTCTCCCATATTCCACGCGCGAATCCAATCGGTTTGAACAGGACGCATGTTAAATTTCTTTTCTAACTGCTCGGAAAAGTTGTAAAGATGCCCTCCGCCGTAAAATATAGCGATTTTCTTTTTGTTGCCGACTTCGAGAACGTTTCTCAGCTTTTTTAATGCGTATGCGTTGCGTTCTTGAATCAGCGTTGCACCGTCGTCTCCTTCAAAAATCCACAGATGCTCTTCAATTTCCTTACATATTTCCACCGCCATGATCCGTTTCAAAGCAATTGATTTGTCCCGCGAAGCAAGCCACGCACCAAATATTCGTCCAGCAGTTTTGTCGGATTCCGAACCGGATTGCTTAATACTTTGCGCCATCGCACGGACGAAAATTTTGCCCAATTCGCCTTCTTGAATCATTCGCTGCATAAACAATTCCGCGTCCATATCGGCATGAAGCATGTTTGGCTTCGTATAGTCGATATGGTGCAACTGATGCTCAAGTTTCAAAACGCTTGCAAAGCCATTTTGAACGCTGCCCGTCAAACTTTTATTATCGGATTTCGCTTCAATTTTCGGATCAATCCGCGTTCCTTCTTCGGCGACAAGTTCATAAAGCACGACATCATACGTTCCGAATAATTTATTTAACTCTTCGTAATACTCTTTGTCCGCAATATGAATCGCGGCGATTAAATCGACAGTCGGTGCGTTTTTCTTTTGCGATTTCGATTCAAAATGTACCACCGCCGTATCCAACGCGACAATGCGGTTGGGGGGATTTTCCGCGTACCGGACGCGAATAAATTCCTGCGGCTTCGCGTTTTGGTCTTCTGCGATTCCAACACAAAACGTAAAAAACACGATGAAAAATGCAAAACCATAATATGCCGATTTTACAAAAGGATAAAAGTGTAACATAGTTTGAAATGAGTTTTTAGAGATGAGATTAGTTGAGTTTTGTACACGACGTGTTGTATTTGTATCTCTTCAAACGCCATCGGCGTTCCCTATGAATAACCTCCAGTAAAACTGGAAGTGCGAAACCGCACAATACAATCATGAACTCCGTAGGAGTTGCCCTCAGTATTACGGAAATGTGAGATTCACAAAATGAAATTTTCATCCGGCTTAATTCCTGCTTCCCGCAATAATAAAAACGATATTCATCTTCAAACGTTACTTTGTTATGATGTTCTTTTTGATTCTTGATGTATTCAATAATCCTATACTCTATCACAATAAAAATATGTCAACGCACACGAAATTTTCGCGTCTTTTCATCCATGTACTGGACGCTGTTTTTATCTTTTTGATATAATACTCATTACTTCAACATTTGAAAAGAAAAAATATCCGTAACCGATAGTGAATAGATACTTCTTGTATTTTATATCAGTCGTTGATGGAAATCAAGCCGCCGCTCAACTTGATTTGCTGATATTTTGGTGTAAAATACTCAAACAATGAATTTATTTGATATATTCGCTGCATTTGAGTTTATCGCCCTGAAATAAAAATGACTGTGAATACTCAATAACCGGTTGTATTTTAGGAAATGTCTAAAAATCTCCAATTAGGAGTGATGTTAGTACGATGCGTCTTCAGTACAGGGAATGTTTATAATGTACGACTTTATGCCTTTATTTTTTTACAAGGACAAAACATAAAAGTCATTGAACTATGCCAATTTGTACTACTAAAGACGCATTGGCTGACATTTCTCGATCAAGGAAGATTTTGAGGATTTCCATTTCGTGTTTTTGTAAAATTTCGGGAAAGATATTTTGGGCGATGCCTTAACGTTCCTTTTTTAACGAAAACCGAAATTCAAAGTATAGCGGAGTATCAACAATTTTTCAAAAAATAATTTCCTTATGCGCACCATTGCCCATTATTCACCGCAAATTGACACAGTTATCAGAATCATCACTCCCGAAAATATCACATTTACCTATCAACTTGCCTCCATGTTGCAACGGATTCTTGCGTTTGGGATTGATATGTTAGTGTTGGGAGGCATTCAATTATTGACCGGTATATTATTGTTGTTGCTGGTCGGTTATCAAATCATGCCGCATGGTTTGGCTTTCGGTATTTGGCTGATTCTGACATTTTTTCTAACGTCGTTTTTCGGTGGGTTTCAAGAAACTATCGGAAACGGACAAACGCTTGGAAAACGTTTATTCGGCATTCGTGTTGTGAGTACGGAAGGACAACCGATCAATTCTTTTCAGGCAATCACTCGAAATGTTTTGCGGTGGATTGATTTGCAGCCGATCTTCTTTGCCGGAATCGGTTTTGCGATGATTCTCGTAACCAAGCGGTTTCAACGTTTCGGCGATTTAGTTTGCGGTACGATGGTCGTTGTTGATGAAAACGCTTACGGACGGCACGATTTGGTACGTTTCAAACATCCGGAAATTTTCAAAGTTGCGGAACAAATTCCGGCATTACCGCTTTCTTCCGGCACACTCAAAGCGTTAGCGCTTTATGTTCATCGCCGCAAAGCGATTTCCCCGCGCCGCCGCGAGCATATCGCCGCCATTCTTGCAACGACGCTTATTGAACAATACGGACTTCCAGAAAATCTCAATGAAGACTTACTTCTTTGTGCTATTTATCATACGCAATTTGTGGCAATGGCAGATAAAGAAGAAAAAAACAGCCGATAAGATTCCTAAAGAGACATGATAAATGATCAACGATGAACACTATATTAAAAGTCGAAATTCCAAGTGTGAAGAGTATATCATGTCCCCAAAAGTTCCTTGTGTCCCTCATGTCCCTTTTTTGATGAAATTTGACAAATTACAAAATATTAAAATCAGGAACGATTCCAAATGAAAGCGATTGTTTATTACGCACCGGGCGATATTCGTGTAGAAGATGTTCCCAAGCCGAAATGCGGCGACGGGGAGCTATTGGTCAAAACGGACGCTTGTGCTGTTTGCGGGACAGATTTGAAAAGCCGAATACACGGTAATCCGAGGATTCAAGCTCCATTGGTCATGGGACATGAATTTACCGGAATCATTGAACAGATTTCGCCGTCGGCGCCGGAAACATTTTATGTCGGCGACCGCATTGTGATGGCGACAAGCGTGTCGTGCGGTCAATGTTATTATTGTCGGCGCGGATGGCGGAACCTTTGTGCGAATATCGCACCGATGGGATTTTCATATCCGGGCGGTATGGCGGAATATGTTACGATTCCCGCCGCCGCGCTCAAAGGCGGACATGTGATCAAAGTCCCGCCGCATGTCGAAGCGAAATACGCCGCGTTAGCCGAACCGGTCAGTTGTGCCGTAAATTGCGTGAATCAATGCAACGTTCAATCAGGAGACTCGGTTCTCGTGATGGGAGCTGGACCGATGGGACTTCTCAACGCCGTGGTCGCAAGAGCTACCGGAGCGTCAAAGATTATACTCTCGGAACTAAATTCGTTACGTCGGGAACAGGCAAAGACATTCGATATTGATATTGTTGTCGATCCCGAAACGGAAGACTTGGCAAACATTGTTCGTCAGTCAACAGACGGCGTCGGCGCGGATGTTGTGATTGTCGCTGCTCCCGCGATTCTGCCGCAGGAACAATCTCTTTCATTGGTTCGAAAACAAGGGACAGTGTGTCTTTTTGCATCGCTGCCGGTTGGGAAAAATATGTTAAATATCGACAGCCGCATCTTACATTACGGCGAAATTCACCTTATCGGAAGCAGCGATTCCACACCGGAACACGTGAGTAAAGCGGTAGATTTGATTGCGTCGGAAAAGCTTCCTGTCAAAAAAATCGCGTCGCATGTTCTGCCGTTGGAACAAATTGAAGATGCTTTTGAATTGATGATCAGCGGTGAAGCGCTGCGGGTCGTGTTATTGTGTTCTTAATTTGAGAATTTGTAATCGTTCATGATAGTAACCGTGAACGATTACGATTTCTTATCGGGCTACGGCAAGAGAACTTTCATTCTCGACTTCCCAAAAAGCGAAATCACTAGAAGATTTTTCAGTGTTTGTACTTCTTACAAACACGTCTGAAATAATTTCAGATTTTCAATACGCTCCAACTTTTATTGATTCATTTTTTCTGTCCGCTTATGAAGAAAAAAGCGTAATTTAATACTCTATTCTTTTTCAGCAAATCTTATCGTTGAATCATAAAAAAGCGTATTATCATACCTTAATTTTGGTATTGTTCTATAACAACATGGCTGTAGTTTTTCCAGAATCATAGGAAAAAATTACATAAAATCCAAATAGTCAACAAAAGTAACAAATTCTTTCTTGACAATATTCCCCTAGAAAGGATAAAATTGATGAAAATGGCTCGTGTCGATTTCGGCAAAAGAAAAAATATCAAATAACAAAAAATGAAAAACACAACGCGAAATGTCTATCGAAGTGAAGCTCCGGCAAAGGTGAATCTTTTTTTTGAGATTTTCAGGCGGCGACAAGATGGCTATCACGATGTTTGTTCGTTGTGTTGCCCCATTAGTATTTACGATTCGCTGATTTTTGAGCCGTTGGATTCTCCAGAAATGGAATTTGATTGTCAGTGTGCCGATATTTGCAAGCCGATCGGTAATATCCCGGTTAATGGTGAAAATACTGTTGTCAGAGCGATTCAAAAAATTCGTGAAAGATACGGCATTTCCACCGGCTGCAAAGTGCGGTTGGTAAAACGGATTCCAAGTCAGGCGGGAATGGGCGGCGGTTCAAGCGACGCGGCAACTGTCATTCAACTGGCGAATCGTGCGTGGAATTTGCGGCTTTCTCAACAAGAAATGCTGGAACTCGGTGCGGAGTTGGGAAGCGATGTGCCGTTATTTTTTATCAACGGCGCGTCTATCGGTTACGGACGCGGCGAAATGGTGAAATCAATTCCCATGAGTCAAACGCTTTATTTTGTTGTCGTTAAACCGAACGAAGGAATTTCCACTGCGGAAGCGTTTCGTGGTTGTACGCAAAGCGTAACAAGCGATGAACACAAGCGTTCTCCCGACGAACTAATCGCCGGTTTGTCGCAAGGAAATTGGACGCGGATTGTCGATGGATTATACAATCGATTGGAACGCACGGCGGAACGTTTATGTCCGACAATACGAAAAATCCGCGAAATATTTAAAAACTTGGACTGCGGCGTTCATCAATTGACGGGAAGCGGCACAGCTTATTTCGGACTTTGCCGCCATAAAAAACACGCGGAACATTTAGCGGCGCAATTACGACGATTGACAGATTGTTCGGTTTTTACCGCTCAATCAATCACCAAACTGTAAACTCATTTTTTTATTGACTTAAACTGTAACCCAATTTTATTTACCATGAAGAACCACAAAAAATTTTTAGAAAAATTAAAAATGACTCTTTTAAAATTTATTAGGTTTCGTGTTTTGCGTAAAATTTTTGTATTCTGTTTATAATTTGAATTATTTATCATAAAAGACACTATTAACGTCTTCAAACAGTCAACAAAAAAATTTATTACCGCAAAGGACATGGAATACCGTAGCCGGTATGGGCGATCGCTTCGCTTTTTGAGCAATCGCTTCACGTTGTTGCGATTCCGTGTTAAGTTGCGGGAATTTTAAAACAGCTTTGAGTAAAAACGCGAAGTTTTATATAAAAATAATTAAAAAATTTCTTTTTGAAGATTTTGTATGTTTCGTGATTTTTGCGTATTTGGCGTTCTGTTGACCGTTTGAATAACATCCATAAGGAGTAACAAAATGGAAATTACTGAAGTAAGAATCAAATTGATGGACGATCCGAGCGAACGACTCAAGGCGTTTTGTTCGATTACGTTTGACGGTTGCTTTGTTGTGCGGGACATGAAAATCATTGAAGGAGCCAACGGAACGTTTGTTGCGATGCCAAGCCGTAAGCTGTCCGTTCATTGTTCGAAGTGCCACACCAAAAATCCGGTGAGAGCGAATTACTGCAATCAATGCGGTTGCAAATTTAACAATGCCGCGTTACGTTACGACAGAATGCGAATCAAATTGTATGCCGACATTGCTCATCCGATCAATTCGGAATGCCGCGAGATGCTTCAAAACGCGATTATTCATGCGTTTGAAGAAGAAAAAGTTCGCGCGTTGCAACCCGATTATGTCAGTTCGTATGACGACTACGATTTTCCGTACAGCGACTTAGACGAACACGACGTCTATTTTGACCCGCCGCATCCCAGCTCCGCAATACCGCATCATTCCAACAGAGTTGCGCGAGTGGAACAAGTATAAAATCAATGACTTGCTCATATTGCGCAAGGGATCAATTCAATCCGAAATAGGGATTATCTATGTCGGAAACGTACAAAAAAATTATGCCCCCAGTTAAAACTGGGGGAGATTCACAGGCAACATCTACAGCGTAAAAAAAATCGTAACGATTCAGTCGCTCAAACCCAATAAATCCGCACTGGATAACAATCTTAATGACGATGTCTCCCTTGACGGGTTATACTCGTTACACTTGAAATTTCGATTTTCACTGGCGTTGTTATACCGTAAAACTCAGTTTGAACTCCATTAGTAAAACCGAAAACTCAAGTGCAATGAGTATATTCGAATGATTTTACTATTACAGCCCTTTATTTATCAAGTTTCCCTTAGTAGCCAACAAAGCCCCCAAACTCGCCCTTATGTTTTAGATCATGGTGGATTATTATCAAAACAATGGAACAAAGCATAAGGGAATAAGGGCGCATATTGGCTCGCTATTTGGGGCTACGAAGGGAATTTTTATAAATAAGGGCGGCAATAGGAATATTTTCCAGCAAAATTGACTGTAGGGAATTTCCAAACACATCCCCAAAATATTCGCAAGCCCTTATTTTTTAATGGTAAAATTTGTTGAAAATGAGGATTTTAGAAACTCTCTGTAGTACGAAGTTCCTCAATTTCTCTTGATATGAAAAATGCCAAGTGAAATGGCATGGTTTAATAGTAGAACCTTCTGCTGGCGGCGACAATTTCCACATCGTTCACTAAAGTCGTGAGCGAAGGATTTCAGTCCGTAGCTCACGACCCCTTTAGGCAACTCACCGACTTCAGCCGATGGTATTTGATTTGTGTTAAGACTTTTGTCTCTACAAATGCCGTAAACGGCGGGACAATTCAAAAATATACAAGTTCAGCAGAAATGTTACCAAAAAGTTTCATTTTTTCAAATCGAATTGGACTTGATTCACGCCTTTTTGAATCGTTGTTTTTAATCCGCTTGTTTCGGGATTGGTATAACGCAGAGGTATCAGCAACGTTTCTCCGCCGATGTTATTTGAAGAATCGCCGCCGGGCGTTTGCATATCAACGGAAATTTTCTCTACGGGATCTTTTTTCGCTTCTTTCCACGCGATGACTGCAACCGACGCCTCGCCAATCGGCGCACCGTCGCCTTCTTTGAATGTCGTTACATTGCGAATTTCGCCGTTTTCGATCAGACCGGTCGCTTCCCGAGTACCGCGCACCGAAAACGTAACCGCTCCTTTTTCTAACGGTTTACCGTCGTAAGTTACAGTTCCTTCAATTTTTCCCAGCGCCGGTTTATCGCTGCAACCGGAAACGAAAAATGAAGTTGTTAAACATAACGAAAAAATTAAAATCGAAAATCGTTTCATTGGAGTTCTTTCTGTAAAATTTTAGTTTTATGATTTTGATACTCTTCACACTTTAACATTCGGCTTTCATTAAAAAAGGGACACAAGGGACTTTGGGGACGTGATGAAAGCCGAATTTTCAAGTGTGAGGAGTACCTACTCTGCACTTTGCGTTTATAACGGCGATTGCGATTCATTACCCATACGCGACGCCGCGGCGCGGTATGCTGTGCCGTCCACTGTTTCCGAAATGAAATGGACAGAACCATCCGTCATCGTAAAATTAGCTCCGCCTGTGTGCATACTCCGAAAGCCAACATTCCAATCCCATGCTGTCAAACCGTCAATGGTCTGATTTGTGGCGCTGGCAGGATGTTTGTCAATCAGCCATTGATTTCTAGAATTAATAGGATGCGCGGTGGGAGCAAAACATTCCACTCCCCAACTTTGCCAATAGCTCAATGTTCCGATACACTCGCCGAGAAGGTAAGTATTGGAAAGTCCGTCCGAGATTTCTCCGAAAGAAGCCGCCCATCCGCACATACCAATTACGCCGCGAACTCTGGTAACGCTGTTTCCTGCTGTTCCGCTTCCACCCTCTACGCTAACAGCATTTGTTTGTCCCCAGCCGATTCCGGTGACATTTCGGTAATCTCCAATACTCACAGCGTAATCACATTGAGAAACTGCCCAACTGTTGCTCGGCGGATTTTCTGTCCATTGGTTTTCGCCTGTGATTTCACGCGCCAGAGGATTGGAAGGACAGAGAAATCCGGGATAAATCGTCCGCATGATTTTGTAATTGCATTGGACAGAACCATCCTTCATCATTTGATCATGATTACTCCCCGTCCATGTTGTGGGACGGTCATAAGGCGGTTTTGACCAATCAATTGCGGCAAA
>JAIRYX010000067.1 GCA_031267635.1 Planctomycetaceae bacterium | reverse complement strand
CCGATTGTGATCGCCGGCGAACCGCTCACGTTACGATGAGTGATTTCAAAAGTTGTGGAAAAAGGGAGTGGCAAGATTCATGATTGGTATTTTGGGTATTTATTGACGAACGTTTTTGGAGATGATGACACGGGAAAATGGCGTTATGGTACTCCTATCGTTGGCAGATTGAGAGTTACTTTAAGTTGCTCAAGAGCGGCGGTCACGAGTTGGAACACCGGCAACAGGAGAGCGGTTTGGCAATACTGAAACGGTTATTGGTCGTATCAATGGCTTGTTCGTGTTGTTAAGAATCGTCGATTTGTTAGACCTCGTGAACGACGACCCCAGAAAAATCAAAAAACTACCTTCCACTATCAAAAAACTCTTGCAAAGCACCGCGCAATATTTGTGGGAATACTTTTGG
Organism: Planctomycetaceae bacterium; assembly: GCA_031267635.1. Lineage (GTDB taxonomy): Bacteria > Planctomycetota > Planctomycetia > Pirellulales > Thermoguttaceae > WRMR01. The sequence continues at coordinate 14,598 of JAIRYX010000067.1, read as the reverse complement.
GCTGGAAGTTCCCTTTAGATAGAGCTATTGTAACCGCTCACTGATATTTATTTTTTCTTTTACATTTCATGCTTCTGGGCGTAACATTTCAATGGCGAGGGTGATTCCCATCGCTTTGTTGAGGGTTTCTTTGCGTTCCAGTTCGGGAATGGAATCATAAACGATACCGCCGCCGGCTTGGGCGATGAGTCGGCCGTCTTTGATTCGCGCCGTGCGGATTGTGATAGCGAAATCAATGTTGCCGCGAAATGAAATGTATCCTGCCGCGCCGCCGTAAGGACCTCGCGGAGCGATTTCCTGTTCGGCGATAATTTTCATTGCGCTAACTTTCGGTGCACCGCTAAGCGTTCCGGCGGGGAACGTTGCCTGAAACAAATCAAAACCGTCGTAACCGTCTTCCAATTCCGCCGTCACGTTCGACACAAGGTGCATCACGTGCGAGTGCCGTTCAATAAACATCAAGTCGGTTACTTGCACGCTGCCGGTTTTGGCAATGCGTCCCAAATCGTTCCGTCCGAGGTCAACCAACATAAGATGTTCCGCTTTTTCTTTTGGATCGCTTAACATTTCGTCCGCCAGTTCACGGTCGCGTTGTTCGGTCGCTCCGCGTTTTCGCGTTCCGGCAATCGGACGTAGCGTCGCGGTGCGTCCTTCAAGCCGTACCATCGTTTCCGGCGACGAACCGGCAAGAACTGTACTGCTCAAGTGCATAAAAAACAGATACGGCGCGGGATTCGCAAAACGCAACGCACGGTACAACGAAATCGCATCGGGAGCTTCGTCGGCGGTAAATTGTTGCGAAAATACGCATTGAATGACGTCGCCGCGTTTGATATGTTCCTTGATTGCTTCCACTTTTTTGCGATAATCCCGTTCCGAAAGAATCGGCGAAAGCGAGAGATCGCTTTCCGTCATCGGCGGCGGCGTTGCTATCGGTTTTTCGAGTTCGGCAACAATTCGGTTGATTTCTTTCACCGCCAAATCGTATTGCAGCCGCAAATTATCTTTTGCCGCACCGCGTTTCGGAAACGTCAACGCACAAACCGTCAGGACTTGTTTAACGTTGTCAAGAATGAGTAATGTTCGCGGAATAACAAAAGCGGCAAATGGTTCGTTGGTCAGCTTATGGGGGATATTTTCAAAAAACGACACGATTTCATAAGTGAAATAACCGACCAATCCGCCGAAAAACCGCGGTAAATTTTCATGTTCCGCCGCATGATAATGCGTTGTCAACTCGCGCAGCGAATCAAGCGGTTTGCCGTGATGCGGCGTATGCGTTTCGGCGATTTGATTCCCTTGTTCGTCGAACTCTACAACACGCAAAGTCTCCGGCAACACTTCGACAAACGCATGAGGATCAATGCCGAGAAACGAATAGCGTCCCCATTTTTCACCTCCTTCGATACTTTCGAGCAGGAAAACGCCGTCCTGTCCTTTGTAAAAACGCTGCAACAGCGTCACCGACGTATGTTGATCCGCCAAAAGCTGCGTTGTCACCGGTACAACATCCGCGTGCTGACATTCTTCGAGATAACGATTGTAATCAGGTGTAATAAGTCGCATGAAAGTGTAAAGCTCAAAGAACAAACATGTAAAGTTATTGGAAAGTTTGCGTTCCGCGAAAGCGTTTCGGGAATATCCGAAACGCTTCCGAAAATTATAACCTTTTTTCACTGTTGTCAACAGTATTAGGAAGTAATTCTTTCAGTATTTAATCATCACTTGGAAAAAAATACCATTTATGATATACTATGGCTTTATTGAATCATTATACTATAAAACAGACGCCAAACGGAGTTTGTAAACATGAATTCTCTCAAAAAACTAGAAACTTTAAGCTGGTGGAACAGCGGGGATTTTTCGCAATCGTATTTGCGGATGATCGACCAGACGCTTTTGCCGACCGAATTAAAATTGCTGGATTGCCGGACGATTGAAACGGTGTGGGAGGCAATCAAAATGTTACGCGTACGCGGCGCACCGGCGATTGGCATTGCGGCGGCATACGGCATTTGCGTTGGTTTGCAACCGCTTTTCGCTGATAACAAACAGCCGTCTGAAACCGCGTTTTTTGAGCAGTTGAAGAAATCTCACGAATATCTTGCCGAGAGCCGTCCGACAGCGGTGAATCTGTTTTGGGCGCTCGACCGCATGTCGGCGAAAGCGGAATCGTTGCGTGGAAACGCTTCGCCTGTGGAAATTGCAGATGCGTTACTCGCCGAGGCGAAAGCCATTCACGAAGAAGACCGCGCGATTTGCCGCGCGATCGGAAATTACGGAGCGTCGCTTGTCAAAGACGGCGATTCGCTTTTGACGCATTGTAACGCGGGCGGACTCGCTACCGCCGATTACGGCACGGCACTTGCCGTTTTTTTTGCCGCAACGGAACAAGGGAAAAAAATTCATGTCTTCGCCGATGAAACTCGTCCGCTTTTGCAAGGCGCGCGGCTTACGTCGTGGGAACTTTGGCAGCGTGGGATTGACGTAACGTTGATTTGCGATTCGATGGCGGCGCTTGTGATGCGTCAGGGAAAAGTCGATGCGGTTTTTGTCGGCGCGGACAGAATTGCCGCCAACGGCGACACGGCAAATAAAATCGGAACCTACGGCGTTGCGGTCGCCGCGAAAACACACGGTGTTCCGTTCTACGTCGCCGCACCGGTTTCGACCTTCGATTTAAGTATCGCCGACGGCAGCTTTATTCCGATTGAAGAACGCGACGGAGAAGAAATTCGTTGCGGATTCGGAAAACGAACCGCTCCCGCCGAAGTCCGCGTTTATAATCCGGCGTTTGACGTAACGCCCGCCGAATTGATTCAAGGAATCGTAACCGAATACGGCGTCATTTCGCCGGTCAACAGCGAAAATGTAAGTATTAAAGTAAAAGGGAAAAAATTGTAGGGACAGATCAATGTGTCAGCCCGAATTGCGAAGGAAATTATAATGCAGTCAATCGAATCAACGGCGGAAGTTTTGGTATTGAAAATATTGAATATCTATGGCGATAAAACGTGGGTAACATGGGCAGTTGATATGTTGGTTGCTGGATTTGATTCGGAACATTTGCGAATATTAGCGGGAGAACGTGAACCGTTTTGCTACTCTTGTGATATGCAAATTTTAATCGACAAAGTGTTGAATGAATTGCAAATTAGCTATTCCGATGAAACGCAAATTATAAAAAACTATGCTACATCTCTTATCAAAAAAGCACTTGATGGAAAAGCTGATTTGCTAGAAACGCTTAAATGCTTGTCAAACATTTATTGTGAAACAAATTATGCATATCGTTGTTTGTCTGTTTTATATGCCTTTGAAGATGACATTTATGAAGAATGGTTTTGGGGAGGGAAAAAGCCGACACAAAAAATGATTGACGATGAAATCCGCAAACGTTTTCGAGAATTTTTGTTGCCTGATAATGAGAAAGAAAAAATCGATCAAAAACCTATGCACTTAAACAAAATGTCAAATAAAACAGTTGAAAAAAAAGAGAAAAGCGGAAGTTCGGATCGGTTTTGGCATCCGAGGTTTTGGGACGGCATGACAATGTCCGCCTGGTACAAACAGGTCGTCAAGGGAAAATTTCGAGTTGCGCCATCCGGCGTTGCGATGTTCGGAATCATTTCCGCGTTGAGCGTTCTTAATTCGGGATATGCCGCGTTGCAATCGCTTTTTTACGGACGCAAAATCCACGAAATCAAAATTGAACATCCGCCGGTTTTCATTATCGGTCATTGGCGTTCCGGTACGACGTTGTTACACGAGTATATGATTCTCGATAAACAATTTACATTTGCCGACACCTACTCCTGTTTCGCACCGCAGCATTTTTTGCTGACACGGCGTTGGCTTACGCCGTTGATTTCGTTTTTGATGCCGAAAAAACGACCGATGGACAATATGGCGGTTGGGCTGGATCGTCCGCAGGAAGACGAGTTCGCGTTATGCGCGATGGGCATGCATTCGCCTTACGTCAATATTATTTTCCCAAACAACCCGCCGATTGACGCGAAATTTCTGACGCTGAAAAACGTGTCGGAACAGGAACGCCGCGAATGGTTGGACGGTTTGGAGTCGTTTCTCCGATGCCTGACGTTTGCCGAAAACAAGTGCGTAATTTTCAAATCGCCGCCGCATACGGCGCGAATTGCCGCAATTTTGGAGCGGTTTCCCAACGCGAAATTTATTCACATTCACCGCAATCCGTATTCGCTTTATGCTTCCACGTTTAATCTTTGGATGCAGCTTTCGGTCGTGCATGGCTTGCAGCGTTCCAACGGCAAGCGGTTTGAAGCACGCGTGTTTCGGATGTTTGAAGAAATGTACGCTGCGTTTCGTGACGACATTTCATTACTCAAGCCCGAACAATTTACCGAAATCGCTTATGACGCTTTGACTTCGCAACCTGCGGCGGCATTAGAAAAAGTTTACCACGACCTGAATTTGTTGGGCTTTGAGCAATCTCAAGAAAAATTTTTACAATTCGCCGCCTCGCAAAAATCCTATCAAAAAAACAAATTCCACATTGACCCGGACATTGAAGCAAAAATCACGGAACGGTGGGCATGGTACATTGAGCGGTATGGGTATCAATTACCGGATAAGTAACCGTTTACAGTAATTTTTTTCTGCTTATTTCACTTTTGGGAGGAATAAAAAACTTGCTGCTTTTCTGATATTTGCTTTCGAACATAGAATTATAAAAAAGGAGAGTGGAAACACAAATAGATTAGATTTCTGCATCAAGTTACACAATATATTACTGTGGCATTACCACGGATCGGACACTGTATTCAGCATTTGTCTCTACTATATTAACTCACCACTCTCAAATTTTCGATAATTATTCATCCCAACCGTTAGCGTCACGGACAGAAATCATTGCAGCAAGGACGTCGTTCCATGTTTGCGGCGCGAGCATTGTTTTGTTTGCAAACATACAACCGTCCCAACAAATATGTTTGATTTTTTTTGTCAACCGCCCATTTTCGTCGCGAAGCCAATATCCGGCGTAATGCGCAATGTCGAGTTTTCCATTCGGATCATCCGGCAAACAATGACGTCCGGTTTTATCGTGCGCACCGCTACCGTAAACCGTTCCGTCGTTTTGCGCGACGTGGAAATCCAATGTCCAGGGGCGAAGTAAATCGGTCATTTTTTTATACGCCGCATCAAAACCGACGCGGTTTTCCCAATCAAACGCTTCCGGCAACAAACGGTCTTCCGGACTGTTGTAACCCATCAGATACAGCAACGTATGCGACATATCCGCCTGAAAACCAAACCGTTTCGGTTTGTTGACCGCTTCGAGCAGATTGAGAATTTGCCGCCAACTTTGCATTCCTCCCCAACAAATTTCCCCTTCTGCGACAAGAACTTCATCGTAATCTTCTGCAATTTTCACCGCGTCGCTGATGGTTTCGACAAGCCGTTTGAAATTTACGGACTTGTCTTTATTCCAATCTTCGACGCCGCCGGATGAATCCAATCGCACGCCGCCGTAAGGGCGCACGCCGGTTTCTCGCAACTGCCGGGCAACGTGGCATCCTTTTTTGACCTGCCCCAAAAACTTTGCACGTTCCGTGTCATCGCCGAAAGCCGAACCTCCACCGGTTCCACCCCAAATTGGCGCGACCACCGAACCAATCGCAAGATTTCTGGCTTGAGCTTTTTCCGCAAGTCGTTTTATATCGTCGTCTGAACCGTCAATATTAAAATGCGGTTCGTAGAGATAAAGATCGAAACCGTCAAACCGAACTCCATTCACTTCCGCCGCTGCAGTCAAGTCGAGCATCGTATCTACGTCGATACAAGGTTCCGAATCCGGCGCACCTTTGCCGACAACTCCAGGCCACGCCGCATTGTGTAATTTTGGAAAATTGTGTTGATGAGAAGTCATTGTCATCCTTTCGTTTTTGTAAAGTTTTAACGCTTCTGAAAATACGAGCGTTTCTGAAAAATATTATACCCCAAAATGATTCATCAAGGCAATCCCACAGTCAATATAAATATGGGACTTTTCTATAATTTTTAGTAATTATATATTGGAATAATTGTTTTTACATTTCTTGACACAGAAACAATAGAATGTAAATCAATTATCAAAGTTGGCTGTTTGAATACAAAGTGTAAAATTATCAGCCGATTTTCCAAGTTTTTTTCGAGAAATTTACGAATTATTTAGAAAATTCTTGACAATGGGACTTGAAGTAAATAATATCAAATAGTCAAGTTAGAATATTTTTTGACCTTTCAGAACAAAATTTTTGGTGGGAGAAAATAATGGTTAATTTAGAAAAACAGCAGCAAGAAAATCCATTGGTCAATACGGCAAACTTTCCCAAAGCGGGGATGAGCGTTTGGAATAAGGTTTTATTTTTCTTGTTAATTTTGTGTACCGCCGGATTTGTTTATTTGGGAACGGTTGCGTTGAATAATATGCGAACTTCACAAAAGAAGCTGGTTGATCTTAAAAAATCAGTAAAAGACGAACAAGAAAAAAATAAAAAATTATTATACGGCAATGGCAACGAAGGCGGTTATCTTGCGCTCAATGCGGAAGTAAATCGTCTTCGTAAAATTCAGGGAGCGAAAGCGTGGCATAATTGTTTGCCGGATTCGCAAGCACATGTTGCCGATACTGCCGTAACGCTTCAACTAACGGTTGACGCACTCCCCAAACTGGCAAAACCTACCGACGGCGCAAACGTTGGCGAAGAAAATAACACATCAGATAATCCGGGTGCGGGAACGTCTCTTGCTGTTCCGGTAGCGAAACCGCAAGATAGAATTGTTCTTGGAACAACGGTTTATCTTTTTGATAAACGTCCGCCGCGTAATGGTGGAACATTTCTTGGCGTGTTTACTGTCAGTCAAATTAACGGCAGTAAAGTCGTGTTGACAAATTCGTTATTGATGACGGCGGAAGAAATCGCGAAAATTAACAGCAGTGTTGATGCGAAAGCTCCTTGGGCAGTTTATACGGTTTTTCCGATTGATAGTAAAATGTTGTTTGAAAACGCAGAAAAAGATAAGTTGGCAGAAATTTTGACTGAAGAATTAGCTGAAATTTACGCTGATCAAAATCGTGATTTAGTATCGTTGGAACCGGCATTTATGTCTTTACAATTGAAACGGACGGAATTGCTGAAACATGTGGATATGCTACAACGCCAACTCAATTCGCTGGAACAAATCGGCAAAGACGCAGTAGCAACCATGGATTTTTACGAACAAGAAAAAACAACGATTACGAAAGAAATTGATTCGGCGAATCAGCAAAAAGATCGTATTGAAAAATTATTAAAAGATACAGAAAACGCAATCAGTCAATTGGAATTACAAATCAAGGCAATGAAAGCTTTAATTAAAACGAGATACGCCGAATTGACCAAACAACAAATTACGGCATCGGAAAAAATCAATCAGCAAAAAGCGTCGCTTTCTCTGACGCAATGACACGGTGAAGCTAATGGAAAAGAAATGCTAATGCACTTCTCACGCTTGGCAACTCGGTTTTTAAGGTAGCGTCTATCGTTCATCATGTCCTCAAAGTCCTTTTTTTAACAAGAACAGAATTTTCAAACATGAAGAATATTTTCGACATTCCTCCCTTGTCGTAGAAAATTACAATAATATTCGAGAGTGGGTTATTGTTGATGAACAAATGCTTATCCTGCTTATTTCACATTTTGAGGTGGGATTGATCTATAAAATACTGTAGCTATTTAGTTGCCCAACCCAAATAAATCCGCACAGCAACGGGGTAACTATAGTCAACTTTACCGGAAAATATCACTATTTCAGTCCTTATTTATAAAATTCCCTTAGTAGCTCCGAATTGCACCAATATGCGCCCTTATTTTTCGTTCATTTTTTTTGGGTAACAATCCATACTCTCAAAAATAAGGGCATAAGGGCGAGGACGCGTTTGGGGGCTTTGTTGGCTACTAAGGGAAACTTTGATAAATAAGGGCTGAAATAGTAAAGCCGTTCGGATAACCAGCCAATGAAGACATCGTCATTACGATTGTTGCCCAGCGCGAATTTATTGGGTTTGCTCGACTGACGCCATAGTTGTCTATTGCGTTTTCAAATATTGTCTCCAAAAAACGAAATAACCAGCATTTTTTCTCTTTTTGGGGAGCAATTTTTTTGTTACAATTCAACAACGGTTATTTCACCAACGAAAATCGTTGGCAAAATATAAAATTATGTTGAGTGTAACATGCTTGATTTTTTGAAATCGCCACTTTTTCAGGAAATTTCAAATTCCAGAGCAATTCGCGTTGGAATAGCATTGTTTCTTTTCTTGGGGTTGACAATTATTTCTGTAGGTTGCGGGACGGCAAAATGGAGCGACACCACACGAACCGGCACCGAGCAATTACTTTTAACTAACGCGATGGATCGGGCGGTGGGAAAGGTCGATTTTCGCGCGTTAAACGGAAAAACGGTTTGGGTGGACAGCAAAGCTATCGCCGACTCAACAGACAGTAAATATTTCATCAGCACGATACGTCAGCATCTTTTGGCAAGCGGTGCGAAAGTGACGCCGAAAGAAGAAGACGCGGATTATACGGTAGAATTGCGTGCCGGAGCCATTGGAACGGATCGCAATGATTTGATGGTCGGCGTGCCGTCGTTTAGCGTTCCGACCGGCTGGGCGACTGAAAATTTTCTGGGAGGGTCGGCATCCGTGCCGGAAATTGCCGTATTCAAAAAGACGGAACAACGCGCGGTCGTCAAAGTTGCGGTTTTTGCGTACAACCGAAAAAATAACGCTCCGATTTGGCAGTCGGGCAATATTCAAACAGAAAGCCGTATCAAAGCCCGTTGGATTTTCGGTGCGGGTCCTTGGTCAACCGGCGACGTGTCCGATGGTACAGAGTTAGCCGGAACAAGACTCAATTCAAGAATCACTCAAATTATCGACGCGGAAGCGGTTGGAACCGACCTTCCCGCGCCGTCGGTAACGATGCCGGTGTTTTATGTTGAACATGACGCGCCGGAAAAACGGATTCCGAAACCGGAATTAGACCAACTGCCAACCGCCGCCACAACGCCGGAATCTTCTGAATCGAAACAGGCAACCACCTCCGACGCAACCCCTGCGGTAGCGAAAAGTGATTCTGCGGATAACGCAAGTCATCCGATTCGATTTGCGTCAGGTAACATCCAGTCGCCACCGGTAGCCAATGTTCCCGATTTTGTTCCGGCAAGCTATCCACAATCAGCTCCCGATTCTCATGAACAACACAAGCCGTTGATTTCCGATTCGCCGGTCTTTCCGTGGCAGCAGTGAGTTTTGTAACATTTCGAGTAACTATTCAGTCGCCCAGCCAAATAGACTAAAATTACTTTCAATTTATGTTTTCTCACAAAGCAACGGAGACACAAAGAATTTGTTTTTTTAGAATCACTCAGTGTTCTTGGTTGCTTTGTGAGAGACAAATTTTAAAGTGTGATGAGTATAAATCCGCGCGAGGGCAACTGAATAGTTACCATTTCGATTTTCATGTGGGAAGAGTGTGTATATCAATCCATGATCAAGTCTCGCACTTCCCGCAAGCTTTCGCGCAGGTACTGGACGGCGTAGCGTTTTCTGGACAAAAGCGTATTGATGTTGACGCCGGTACGTTCTGAAATTTCACGGAACGATTCGCCTTGTCGCTCTGTTTGTTCAAATATCTCACGTTGTTCTGGCGGCAATTCATTCAACGCCTGCCGGAATTTATCCCAAAGAAGATTCTGTAGGTCAACCCATTCCGGTTGCTCATCTTCGTCCGATAGTAATAATGATAGAATCTCTTCGGTTTCTTCATCTTCGATTTCAGAAAAAAGAACGCCCTTGCGTTTACGCCAAAAGTCAATGATCGCATTCCGCGCCACCCGAAAAAGCAACGGCAACACCAAATCCACCGGCAATGCCAATTGATCCGTTCGTGCAAGGTGGTAAAAGACATTTTGTAAAATATCTTCTCCATCTTCCCACGAACGGACTCGGCGGTGAATAAACGCGGCAATCTTATTGTAATATTTGGAAACGGTATTACTGGGATTGCGGTTGTCCGTTGGGAGGTGGCTCATGGTTCTTGTGTGGGCTTTGTAACGTCATCGTGTTCAGTAATGTTACCGTGTTCTTCGTCAAAAAACTTGTGGAATTTTTCATGAAGTTTAATACGATCTTCCGGTTTCATTCCCTCCCAGCGTTCCCTCATTTCTCTCATGGGGCTATGGAAATCCCTATCGTGACCATGACCACGATGGTGAAAAAAGTGCGACAAAGCGTGAGCGTGGCTGCCTAGTCCCCCAACAAGCAGTCGCGAAAGAACCAAAAAACCCAACGCTTGCCAAAAATTAATGGCAGGCAATGTGAATAACGGCGTTATCAACGCATTCCAAAGCAACATCGTTACCAAACCGAAAATTGCCAGAGTAGCGGCAAACATCAAAGGGAAGCAGAACCAACCCCAACCGTGCGAAAAATGTCTTCTCATGTTTTCCTCATTTGTGAAAATTGTTAGTCAGCGAGGGAAACCCGCTCGCTTGACATGCGGATTTTAAACGTCCCTCTAACAATGCAAACGAACCAATCGGGCTTTTATTTTATAAAATTACAAGTTTTTTAAGATTCAGAGGCAAGAGACATTGATAAACGATGAAAAACCGAAATTTAAAGTATGAGAAACATAAAATCGGTCAAATCGAATTGACTACAGAAAAACAATCAGTATGATATTATTTTACAGGGAGAACTTTGAAAATTTATTTTTGTAGTTTTTATTGCCGCAAAATATACAAAATCATCATTAAGTGTTTCAATTTGTATATTCACGGCGAAAAAGAATTTTTGAAGTTCTCATGATCGGACTGCAAAAATTATCCAAAACTTTTCAGAAAGCGTTGAGCAATGATTAGAATCAATGAACTTGCAGGGTGGTGTCGGCGGATTTCACTTTCTCTTAATGCGGGAATTGATATTGTGACAGTTTTGGAGCGGGAAGCCGAAAGCTATGCTCGCAGAACGGGTTACAACGATTTGCGGTCTCAAAAAACGCCATCCGCGCCGTCCGTTACTCCGTCGGCATATTCTTCTATTCCTGCCCCGCCCGTGCAAATCCAAGAATCAAACGACGAAGCGTACGAGTCGCAGAAATTTTTCGAGCATGTACGGCAACGCGAAAAAGCGTATCTCGAACAAAAAGCGAATAGTCCACGAAAACCGCCGGTTTTTCTTCATTCTAATTTGAAAAAAGTTGACAGCTATGTTGCCGACCGCGTACGTTCCGGTGCGTCGCTGTACGAAGCGTTTTCCGAGGTGAAAGAGCATTTTCCGAAATTGTTTGTTCCGATGATTGCCGTTGCGGAAATGTCGGGAACGCTCGGCGAAACATTCGGCGAGCTGGCAAAATATTTCGAATATCAACGCAAAATGAAACGCGAATTTTGGCAGATGATGATTTATCCCATCTTTCAGTTGGGCGCGTCGTTTTTTATCATCAATCTATTAATCATTATTTTAAGCGTTTTTGGAAGCTCAGTTCGTCTTTTTGGAATTGCGTTTTTCGGCGTTTTGGGGGCGATTTACTTTGATTTGCTGTTTGTTTCCAATGTTTTCGCTGTGATGGTGATTTATTACTTTTTCAAGCATTATTTCACGACCGGAAACTATTTTTTTCATCAACTTTTGGATCGGATTCCTAAAATCGGAACGGCGTTTCGTTGTTTTGCGATGGAACGTTTTACATGGGCTTTACACTTTACCGCCAAAACCGGTATAGATGTCCGTGAGGCAATGATTTTAGCATTTGAAACGGCGGCTTACGGACCAATTACATCGCAATTAAAACAAGTATTAGAGAAATTAGAGACCGGCTCTTCTCTTGCGGAAGCGTTTCCGGTTAATACGGCATTGAACCATGAATTTCATTCTTATCTTCAAACCGGCGAACAAGCAGGCGAGTTGCCGGAAACAATGGCGCGGCTGTCGCATGAATACAATGAACGCTCCAAATTGCTGATGAGACAACTTTCGGTGGCATTCTATTTTGTCGTTTTCTTTATCGTCGCGGGAATTATCGCGTCGATGATTTTCAGTTTATACGGCAGCATTTACGGCGGATACCTTAACGATAGTTTGAATCAGCTTAATTGATTATCATGAATCTCGTCTGATTATTTTGTTTTTTGGGGGACAATATTTGAAAACTCAATAGAAAACTATGGCGTCGGTTGCCCAAGCCAAATAAATCCGCACAGGGCAACTGTAGAGTTACAGTATTTTATAAATCAATCTCTCCTCTAAATGTGAAATAAGCAGATTTTTTTCAAGTGCGCCATTGCCGGAAGAACAGGAAATTTGTACACTGGATAGGGAGTAAACGCATTCCCTAAAGATCACTCTCACGATGCTCGGGAAGTATGCCCCATTCATCTCATCTATGGATAAAAAATTTACGTATGTTCTTTCGCTTTCTAAATATTTTTTCCGGTGAAACTCGTCACGATAGAATTTTGCTTTTGATTACGGCATTATTTTTTCATGCGATGTTCTGGACATTTGCTCCAACGTTCTTTCTTCCTAATTACCAAATCGACACAATGGAAATGATGGTGATCGGACAAAATTGGGTGCTGTCCACTTTCAAACATCCGGCGTTTCAGGGATGGCTTGTCGAAATTCTTTCTCTCATTTTTCATCGTGCGGAATTTGTGCCGTACCTTGCTTCGCAAATCGCGTGCGTTTTGACCGTTTTTACGGTCTGGAAGTTTGCGCGGAAAATACTCGCGCCCAAATTCGCGCTGTTAGCCGCGCTGACGCTTTTATCTTACTCTTATTTCCACTACGACAGCACCATTTATAACAACCGAACGTTTATGCGGTTTTTCTGGATTGCCGCTCTCTATTTTCTTTATCTCGCTTTGGAGAAAAATAAAAAACGTTATTGGATATTAACCGGCGTTGCTCTCGGACTTGGAATGTACTGCAAGTTTGCGATTGTTGTACTGATCGTTGCGATTTTGATTTTTATGTTTTGTGAACCGCGTGCCAGAAAACATTGGAAGACGTCGAGACCATATCTTTCCATCGGGGGCTGTTTTCTCATTGTGTTTCCTTTGTTGGCTTGGATTCTTCAACACCATTTTCAGCAGTTGAATTACACGCTTCTTTCTATCGGAAAAGAAAAATCGACGTTTTTTGATCATTTCTGTTCGCCGATTCGTTTTTTCGTCACTCAAATTCCTATTGTCGCCATGCTTTTGATTCCGGCATATCCTGTGATCGGGGTTCGCTGGAAATTTGATTTCAAAAAATGCCGAACCGATACGACAGGACGTTTTTTGACGTTCTTTATTTTCATGCCGCTCTTTTTGCAAATGATCATCGCTTTTTTCTTCGCCGGAGATATGCGCACTGCGCTCGGTTGCCATCTTTGGCTGTTATTTCCGATGTTTCTATTTTATACGCTGAAAATCCCGGCGGTAAATGAAAAGTATTTTTCACGCTCCATGAAATTTGTATTCAGCAATATTTTTCTTTTCGCGGCAATAACAATATTCGTTACGCAGTTTTCGCCGATTTTTACGGGGAAAAGTTCGCGTTATCATTTTTCCGGCAAAGAATTGGCTCAATCGGTTCAAATAATTTGGTCGGAGCGGTATTCAACGCCGATTCCGTTTGTGCGTGGCGACGACTGGTTGACTGAAAACGCTTGTGTTTACATTCATCCGAACCCGAAAGTTTATAGCGTATTATGGTCAAAAGAAGAAGATTTTCGCAAAAAGGGCGGCGTTCTTCTTTGGCTTGTCGGAGAATCGGGAAAACCACCGCGACATTCATTAAGAAGCTTTTTCGGAAATCGTGATTTTTATTACTCATTAGAAACCGGGCAACCGGACGAATGGTTAAAACAATTTCCTAACGTGAAAATCTTGCCGCCGTTAGAGATCTCGCCAAAAACAATTGTGAAAGTTCCGCCGATTAAAATCGGAATTGCCATTGTCCCACCGGATCCGCTCCAACATTAAAAGTATCTTTCGCATAATTGGATTTCCAGAGCTTACAAAAACATCTCATAGACAGCCGAAACGTTATGTGCAAGCGAAAACGAAACACCTAAGGACAAAAAATTTGCACACAAGCTTGCCGTTTTCGCTTGCACATGACGCACGCTCATTAAACAATCCGCCCAAGCATTGTTTGTTGATTTTTTTTTACGCCGTAGGCGTAGGCACAGGGCGATACATCGGCAGTGTACAGGGCGGTGACGCGATGCGTTACAAAAAACAAAAGGGGACTTTGAGGATGCGAGGGACGTTATCAAATAGCGTCCGTCAAGTCCCCAAAGTCCCTCAAGCGTCCCTTATGTCCCTTCGCGTTTCCGCTCAGAATGTCATTTGATAGCCGAGCGAGGCGTTTTGGGCGTTGGTATTTTTGCCGTACATTCCGTCGTATTGCAGGAACAGCATGCGCGATTGCATTCGATTCAGGTAAATCTGCGTGCCGAGTCCGACGTTGACGAACGTGCGGCTCAAGTCGTGACCGCGCACTTCAAACGACGGCGAGCTTGGTTCTATCGCGAAGCGGTT
>JAIRYX010000314.1 GCA_031267635.1 Planctomycetaceae bacterium | reverse complement strand
GGCTTTGGTTTGGGGAAGTTGCGATCCGGCGGTTGCGCTTCGCTCCACCGCCGGTTATGCACATCACACCCCTGCGGGGTTAAAAAACAGTGAATATTTTGTCGGCTTTTTTGCTTGGGGTGTGTAACATGAGTTATCAATTTTCCCTTAGTAGCCAACAAAGCCCCCAAACGCGCCCTTATTCCCTTATTTTTTTACCACCAAGGCGACGAAGACGCACAAAAAGGTTGTTCGTTATAAATCCTTTGTGCGACTTTTTTGCCTTGGTGGTAAAAAAATAAGGGAATAAGGGCGCATAATTGGACGCAATTCGGGCTACTAAGGGAACTTGATAAATAAGGGCGGCAATAATAATATTTTCCGGTAAAATTGATGGTAATTATTCAGTTCCCTGTGCGGACTTATTTGCTTTGAGCGACAGAATAGTTACGAAGATTGTAACAAAGTTTACTAATAATTCCGTATCGCGCAAACGGTCGTTTGTCAAAAGATTTGACCGTTTTATCACATGGCTTTTCGGCATGTGTTTTTATTTTCGGGAATCCCGCATGGGGAAATTCGTATTAGATCTTTTCTCTAACCTTATTCGAGACAAAGATTATTTTACCATAAATTCTTAATTTTATGATTACCTAAAATGTGTATATTTCATAATATCAAATTAGAGAAAAGGTCGAACAGCCACGGAACGGCGTTGACTTGTCTGACGTTTTTGTTCGTTTTGTTGTTAGAAACTTTTGCGGCAACCGATGCTTTTTCACAAATTCAAGCCATGTCCTCAAGCGGTATGTTTGGGAGTGCAAATAATTCCTCCTCTGGGATTGTTTCCGAAAAAACAAACACGGGAAACACATCAGGAACCACCGTGCCGCAAACATCGCTCCCGTCGGTTTTTCAGAATCCTTCCCAAAATCCGCCGGACATTGTCCAACAGAAAGAACCGTATCCCGTTTTTATTCCTTATAATAAAGAAGGCAAAACCGGCAGCTTGTATTATATCCCCGAAGAATTATACCGATTGCTGATGGTTTCGGGGCACAATTCCAAAACGTCCGGTCAATGGCAAATCCAGAAAGCCAATTACACCGGCACGCTTGTTCGCGATCCGATACAAAATGAAATGGTTCTTTCCAATCTCAAAGCCGCTTATGAAATTGAACTTGTCGGTCATTCCGCGTCTGTCCGTTTGCCCGGAATGCCGATTTTACCGGATGGGGCAAGATGCGACCACCGATTGATTCAACCGATTCTCAATTCCGCCGGTAACGAATACGCCTTTATAATGCTCGGACAAGGGCGGCATCAACTAGAAATTTCGCTCGTGCCGACTGTTTATGATGAAATGTCGTCACGGCGATTTGAATTGATCATCCCCAGAGTACCGGATTCGACGCTGGAATTGACGTATCCGACGAGCGCCGTGTCGCCGATTGAAGTTCGTTACGCACTCGGAAAAGTCAGCCATTCGTCCAATTCGTTAAAAGCAGAACTCGGTCCAATTAATAAATTGGCGGCTTCGTGGAATACGAAACAAACGGCTTCCGCGAGCGACCGTTTGGACGCGGCGCAATACTTCTGGATGGACGTTTCCTCAAAACAAGTACGGCTTTATGCGCAATATCGTTTTCGTATTGCCGCTTCGTCCTCCGCGCCACAAGTGCAAATCGCCATCGACCCGCGATACCAGCAAGATGGCGATTACCGCGTTATCGGCGGAACTGCGCAAATTAACTCAATCACCATTCAAGATAATATCGCTACGATCAATTTTCGTAATCCGGTAACGGAAAACATAACGCTTCAACAAAGTTATATTCTCAAAAATGTCGCCGGTGGCGGCGATTTTTCCGGTATGGGAACTGTTGCGGCGCCGCGATTTTCCGTGAATAACGCGCGGCTTGACCGTTCGTGGCTCGGCGTTTCTTCCGGCAATGCCATACAAATCGAACTGCCGCTTTCAAACATCGAAACGAAAATCTTTGAAAACACATGGAAATCATTCGCTGATGTCAACGAGAATCCGAAAAAGCCGATTTTACACGCTTACGATTTATTGCGTCCGCAAGAAAATTGGTTTCTTACGATAAAAAACCGCCCGCTGTCTTACCGCGCGGAACAACGGCAATGGATGTTTTATCGTAATAAAACCATTCAAATGCTAATCGAAACGGAAATTTCACCGTCTTACAATCACAACACGGCGGCGGAAAATCCCAATACGACGCCTCTTTCTGTTGTTTCCAGACTTTCTGTTTCCGACGCGGGGTTGGGGTTGTCAACAAATGAGAATGAAACGGCTGACGCAGAGATTCCGACATTTTTTTATACGTTTCAAACGCCGAACAACTTTCGGTATGAATCTGTCGAGGTCAAAAACGCCGACGGCACAATCACAGAAAAACCGCGAGTGGAACAACAAGGCGAAAAGCTGACATTGTTTTTTCAAAAAGCGGTAACGAACAATTTCACCGTGTCGTTGTCCGGAACGATTCCGAGCGAACAAAATCGGGAGATGTTGTTTCCTCTCATTACGCATGACAATCAAGCGGCGGTCAATTATTCGGTTTATTCTTATCGCGATACCTCTGTACTGGCGGAACCGAAAATTCCAGAAACGTCCGTGCGTCCTGTGGAAAATACCGTCAATCAAACTCCGGCAGGATTTGCAAACGGTATCTTTCTTTCTGCATTTCGGATTACGTCGCTTTCGGATTTTTCCGCGTCGCAGATTTTGTTAAAACCGAACAAACCTCATGTCGTCGGAAAAATGATTTCGCAATTAAGCCGTAACGTCAACAGCGATCATTGGGACATGTCCGTTGATTGCGGTTTAGATATTTCGCAAGGCGAATTGGATCAAATTATGATATTCATTCCCGTCAATCTTGACGAAACGCTTGCGGAAGTGATTCCAAAATCCGATTTTTCCACAACGCAAACGAAAAAAAATAACGGCACGCTGATTCAAGTGAAACCTCATAAACCGCTTACCGGAAAGAAAACGTTTCGTCTTCAATTTCCGGTCAATGGCGGGTTGGATTCGTTTACTGTTCCAAATCTTCGTTTCCAAACAAGCGGGAATATCGAAAAATATCTCGTGCTTTTACGTCAATTTATAGGAAAAAGACTTGACTGGAGTCCAATAAATCTTGCGCCGATTGAACCGTCCGACGAGCTTTTCTTTCAAATCGGTAACGAAGATGAAGCGTCTCGCATTTTGACAAAAAACCCGGAACAATATCAGTATTATCGAATTGACGGCGACGAATTTTCCGCAACACTGAATACGATGAAACAACCGTCGTTTGTTTCGTGTCAGGACATTGCGTTTTTTGTCCGAAAGAATAAAGTTTGTTTTGCGGTTTCCACTTTTGATATTCAAGATTACAATAGCCGGAACTATTGCGACGTGCGTATTCCCGAAAATTATCAATTGGTACAAATTCAGTTAAACGATCATTTTCCGACGTCGGAATCGCGCGGTGGCAACGTTTATCGTATCGAATTACCAACCGACACGCAAAAACAACGGCTCACGATTATCATTTGTTCCAACCTTTTCACGACAAAAGAAAAAACTCCGAATATTGTATTGCCGTTTCCTTGTCTTGTGGATTTGCCGATTCAGAAAACCATTTGGGAATGTTATTATGAAGGCGCAACGGATACGTTCTCCTCTTCGTTTTCTCGATTCGCGGCGACGTCCGATAATAAAACCGAAGTCGTGTTGCGTGCGGTGGAAAAGATCAATTCGATCGATCCCGCGAAAAACACAAATGCGCCTTTGGAATTTTATCAAAAAGAATTAACGCCGTTGCCGCTTCAAAATAGCGTTGCGTTACAAGCGCGAGTTCAGTTGTTTCGCCAGAATCAATTATTGACGCTCTTGAAAAATACGCAGCAAACATCGGGAGCGGGGCAGGAAGAAAATCCGAATCGTTACCGTTCATGGTACAGTCAATGGCAAGAAACGGATCGACAAATCCAACAATTCGAGAACCAACTCAAACAGTTACCGCAAACCGCGGTGGCAGACGCGGAAAATCATTTATGGCTTTCGGCGTTTTGGCGAAATTCGCCGCCTAAAGCCAAACCAAACGACGACATGGAAACGGAATTACAGGAATTAAGTACCGCGTTATCTTTTGCCAACGATTGTTTTTCTCTCAAAAATGTAACGCAGCTTCACGAGGAAACGCTTCGGCAATACAATACGATTTCAGGAATCTCTGCGCTGGAGAACGAAAGTTCTTTTGCAACAGTCTTGACGAAGAATGACAACCGCGATTCGATTGCATTACAATTCATGAAAGAGGATTCGCTCCTCTATTATTACATTGCCGGTCTGGGAACGCATTCTATCGCAGAATTAATCTTAACGCCTCAGCAACCCCAAAAATCCCTTTTCCAGAATAAATATTTCATTGCGTCCCTCTGGGGAGCGTTTTGTATCCTACCGGCTTTTTTACTCCTCCATCGTCGAACCGCCCCGATGTTCCGCCGTTTTTCCGTGTTTTTTATCATCGGATTAGTTGTCTTCTGCTATTTTTTTGCTCGTCCTAATCTCATCGGCTGGGGAATATTGCTTATTCTATTGCTCACGGTACTTCGTATTCAATGGAATAAAATGCACATTACGATGACCAATCTTTCACGAAAAGAAAAATAAAAAGAACTGTTATTTTTCCGCGAAAACACTGTAATGCGAATCACGTTCTATCGGCGTGCGTTTTGCGTCGAGAATGAATTGACGAAGCTGCGCGGCATTCAAGCCCGTCGGCGTTTTCGCTCCAGCGTCGTGATGAATTCGTTCCTCGCGAACCGTTCCGTCAAAATCATTTGCTCCAAACCGCAACGCAATTTTCGCCGTTTCAATTCCCAGCGACACCCAATACGCCTTAATATGCGGAATGTTATTGAGCAAAATCCGCGAAACGGCAACCGTGCGAAGCCGTTCGGCAGTTGGAAGAGTGGGAAGGTCAGAAAATTGCGTTCCGCTCGGATGAAACAGCAACGGGACAAACGCCTCGAAACGTCCTTTGCAGTTTTTGCGAATCGATTCCGCTTGCAAATCCCGTAGCCGTAGAAGATGATCAACGCGATGTGCCTGTTTTTCGATATGTCCGAACAACATGGTCGCGTTGGTCGAAAGACCGATTTCATGCGCGGTGCGATGAACATGAAGCCAATGTTCCGCCGAGATTTTCTTCGGTGCGATTTTGTAACGTACCGCCGGATCAAAGATTTCCGCACCGCCGCCGGGTAATCCCGAAAGTCCAACGCTGATCAAATCGCGTAATACATCCGCGACGCTTCTTCCCGTTTCTTCCGCAAACGTCGCGATTTCTACCGCCGTCCACGCCTTGAGCTGCAACGCCGGATAGTTTGCGTGAATGATTTCCAAAATGTGACGATACCACGAATATGGCTTTTTCGGATGAATCCCGCTGACGATATGAATTTCGCTGGCGTGTTGCTCCGCGGCGTTTTTTGCTCGCGCGAGAATTTCCGCGTCGTCCAGTAAATAACCTTTTGCCGTATCAAGATCGCAACTAAACGCGCACAATGGACATCGCAATCGGCAATAATTGGTCGGATTGATGTGAGCGTTGACATTATAATAAACGCGGTCTCCGTGCAACCGATCCCGAAGATGATCGGCAATTTCCGCCACCCATTCCAAATCTGTGTGTTCGTCAAACAGCAACATTCCGTCGGCAAAATCCAACGGCTGACCGTCCATTGCCTTTTGTTCAATATCCGCGAGTTTTGTCAAATCTCTTGCCCGCATACGTTTTGTTTCTTCTCATTCTCAAACAGATTCCACTAATTTTTTTATTGCCCCGAAGGACACAAAGAAATTTTTATTATGACAAATTATTGCATCATCGGCAAGAGCCGCCGCAAATGAGAGTCAAGGAAAGGAGCAAGCAGAACTTGAGGGACAGGAGGAATCAATGAGCGGCAATTGACGAGTAAGCGCAGACCGCAGCCGTTTCAAGTTAAGGTATTTTGTTGCTTATTTCACATTTAGAGAGAGGGATTGATTTATAAAATACTGGTAAATATTCAGTTGCCCAACCCAAATAAATCCGCACGGCGGCTTGGTAACTAGTACCAAGTCACGAAATTGCCCTTCGTTAAAATGAAAACAACGATGGAACTACGTTACAGTTTGGGGCATTTTTCGTATTCGCCTTGTTGTGCTGCTTGGCTTGTGAACCAAATGAACTTGTGGCTGATAAGATTGCGACAATTCAATTTTCATTGGATACAACTTGGACGCGAGGAGCGTCCAGGATGCTTGTTGTGGATTTAGCGACGATCGGGAACAGCGAATTTCGCTATCGTTTGCTTCAATAGAAAACTCCATCCCGCCGACGACAACGGGATTTTTAATCGACCGGTAGCCACGAGTTCCGAGCATATGATATAATATCTCTTGAGCGGACATTTTATTGTAGCAAGGCGTCCGCTTTTTAAATGCTAACGAATAAGGTATGAACTTGTCGGATGAACCGATTTTATTATGATGACTTTTCTCAATCGTTTTTCTGTGATTCTTGTTGCCGCAGGAAAAAGCATAAGATTCAATCAATCAAAAAATATGACTTGCGCAAAGGATATTTCGGAGAAAAAGCCGTTCACGCAACTTTGCGGGCAACCAGTTTGGAAACACAGTGCGTCAATGTTCGCAACAGATAAACGTGTTATTCAAATTATCATTGTGGTTGCTCCTGACGATCTTTTATTTTTTAAAACAAAATTTTCGGAACAAATCAAACAATGGCATTTGGAATTGGTCGCGGGCGGAAATGAACGTTTCGAATCAGTCGAGAATGCTTTGAAACACGTACGTCGCGAGATTGATTTTGTCGCGATTCACGACGTTGCAAGACCTTGCGTTACACAGCAACAAATTGATGAAGTTTTTCAAACGGCGGAACAATTCGGAGCGGCAATTCTCGCATCCCCGCTTGTTGGAACAATTAAGCGAACGGTTTCGTCAGTACAAATCAAGAAAAACAACCAAGATCTCACGACAAACGACATTGCCGAAACAATTTCTCGTGATAACTTATGGGAAGCACAAACGCCGCAAGTCTTTCAAAGAGAATTAATTATGGACGCCTATGCTTGCCGTAAAAACGTAACAAATATTACAGACGATTCGCAATTGGTTGAAAATCTCGGTCATTCTGTAAAAATTGTTCCATCTGACCGCTCCAATATCAAAATTACGACCGCAACCGATTTGCTTATTGCGGAACAGTTTTTAAAATAGAACCATTTTCTTACATTTTTTATGCGCACCAAAACATGCCAACTATTACCAAGTCACAACATTGCCCTTGATATAAAAAATGTCAAGTGAAATTACATGACTTTGTATTACAGTCAAATTTGTTGAAAATGAGTTTTTTAGAAGTTCCCTACAGTATGTTATAAATCAATCCTTCCCCCAAATGTGAAATAAGCAGAAAACGTCGTATAGTCTCGGCTACAATACGAAAAGGTTGGCTAAATACTTTGGCATTTATTCTAAACATACTTGACCGTAACAAGTTTTCCTTCTTTTTCGAGACGGTCAATGAGGTGAGGAACAAGAACTTTTCGGGAAAGGACGCCTCTTTGTAAGAAAGAAATATCTTGATTCGCGTTATTTTCCGCACCGCCGACAATGAAATGTACGCGGTCGGCAACGCTAAAAAGAAGACGTAATTCAGTGACGCCGCTGTCTTCATTCAACTTGGAAACATCTTCGTCCATAATGTTATAAACCTGGTTGAGCGTAATTGATCCTTCCGTAACAAGATCAATGCCGTTAATCGCGTAGCGCGGCGGCGCAATGTTGCTGGTCGGTTCTTGTTCTACTTGTAACGCTTCGTCAAGGTATCGCGCCACAATCCCCGCCGTTGTTCCTCCGCAAACTGCCTTGATTCCCGGCAGTTCCAAGAATTGCCTGACAATATCTTTGTCAACATCGCTATTGCATGGAGGACCGGTCAAAATATTCAGCGTCTGACCGTTTCGGCAATAAGCCAAAATAAGACTGCAATCGTCGCCATAATCGCTTCGTGGAATTGTTTTTTGCGGTTTTCCATAGTATCCGTTATTCTGTTCCTTCATTGAATAAGGCGAAAAATGTGTTGCGAAATGCGTTGTTTGAAGTTGATTTTGCTCGCTGAATAATCCTTGCCAACGTTGTAGTGCTTCTTGATGTAAACGATGCGGAATCAAAGCCGGCTCCAAATTTCTCGCAAGACAATCGCTAACGAATCGGACAACGCCGTCGGTTCCCCATTCGGAAAAAGGCGAGTAACCAATTCCTGATTGCGTGACGCCGTCGCTCATCAGCAAAATTCCTTCATTCACGTCTAATTGACAGTTACTTTCAATCGCCAATCCGCCCGGGAGAGAAAAGGGACGATTTGCCAATGCGGACGCACCGTGTCGACCAACAAGAATAGGCGCAGGCGCATCATACGAAAGAACGGTCGCGTTGCCGTCGGAACGGATTCGCGCGATAGAAAACGCTGCAAACGGTTTGCCGGGATCACGAGATTGCTGCATTGTCGCGGCAACTGTTGAAAACGCTTTTCGTAATGAAAACCCTTGCGAAACCGATTCAAAAAGCCGCGCAACACACATTTGCGCGCCGATATGAGCGCGAATCCCCGAACCAAGACCGTCGGCGCATATTATAAGCGTTCCCGCATTGGAACGGCGGCAGGAAATCACATCGCCGCAAGGCATCCCGGATTTCTTCGGGCTTTGCACCATTTCAATATCGACATGAATATAATCGCTGGACATACATATTTTTTCGGGCAAATACTATTTCTTGGAAGATTGATTTTTCATCGGCACTTCAATCGGCAAAGCGTTACCCTGCCATGAAACGGAAATTAACTCGTCTCCATAATACTCGTCTTGTGTGCGACTAACACGAAACGGTTGTCCCGTTACAGGATGAATCTCATATTTTTCTGTCGGTTGCTCCATCGCTTTACTTATCGCTAACGTCCATGCTTGAATGCGCGTTCTATCTTCCGCCAACCACAGCATTATTTTGCGAACGTCCCGAAAAAGAAGAGTTCCCGCTACAATGGGGTACGTTTCAACGTCGCTGCGCAAAGTTTCAATTTCGTCTTCCCATTGCGTCAACAATGCAAAACGTTTCTCCAACGGAAGGCGATTGATTTGGATGAGCTTGTTGATCTGTCGTAAATAAAAGAGTTCGTCGGAATTGCATCGTTTCCGCATCGTTTGTTCAATACTGAACGGCGAACCGATTTTTTCAATCGCAGCTATATCTTCCGGCACGGCAATTTCATACAATCCACCTCGTCTTATAACTTCATAAAACCAAACGCCGCTTGTACGCTCTCCCTCAAATAACAAAGTATCCGGCGGCCATTCCTGAATCTGTCGTTCCAGATATTGAAAAATTTTTTGCATGGCATCACGGTCAAATTCAGGGCTTCGGACAAGTGCTTGCAATATATCCAACGCATTTTCACGAATGAACAAAGCCGTTAACCGTAAATTGATTTCCCTTTGACGCGACGCGATTTCCGCCGTTTTCAAAATGTAACACAACGCATTGACAGCTTCGGCAATGTTCGGTTTGGTTTCAACCGCTTTCGTGTCAGTTTTTGCAGATGCTTTTGATAAACCGCTTATCTGATCCAGCGTCAAACCGGTCATCGCGCGGGCTACTTCATATTCTTCGAGATGAGTATAGCCCCAAAGCAAATCACGATCTTCCTCTTTCAATCCGAACCCATGTTTATCTTTCGAGTAAATCGGCTGCATATCAGTTGCCGGATCGTTAAGAATTTGCCGGACGCGTTGGCGTCTGATGTTGTAATGCCGCAACATGGTCAGATGATTTTCAAGTCCCATCAATCCGATTTGCCAAGGATTTCTGGCAACATCACGCCGCAACGATTTTAATTCCGTTTCCCAATTAACTTCACGAAAAGAATCCGCTAAAATTTGCCGCAAGTCGTTTTCGACGGAAATATTTTTGTTCATCAATTGATTCAACGATGTTCCCTCGCGAATTATTGTGAGGAGTTCTTCGTTAATTTCCATGTTTTTTGCGGCAAGAGTTGCGTTGATCCCCGGAAATTCCTGTGCAATTTCTTCTTGCGCTGAATAATCGGACGGCGCAAAAATGGAAAAAATTCCGAAACCAATCGACATAACAATCAAAAGTACGCCGATTACACCGACAAACATAACAAGAAAACGGTTTGACGCCGGCACAACAGTATGTTTTACGGATTTACGAAGATAATTTGTTGGCGTTCTATTTTCTTGACCGGACAATGACGATATAACAAAAGAATCGCCCGTCGATGAAATTTGCTCCGGTATGTTTTCAAGACGCTCCGATTTATCCGAATCATGATCCGCCATTTGCTATCTTTTCATAATAATGGACTCCAACAAATGAATGTCTTCCATTGTAAACATTTCACCGGATTTTGGCAAATGAAGACGCCCAATATTTTCTGAACGGTTTTTTGTATTTTCGTTTCCGGCAGATCGTTTTTCTTGAAGATATTTTGGAGTCGGTGAAATAACCGCGTGTTTGTCTGTTCGTGAAATTCGCTGTTCCGACAAAACATCCATCGTTGGTGGCGTTTGCGATTTAGGAAACAAATGCGGCGACATTTCCGATTCCGCTTCATGCTGTTGCCGATGAATACTTTCAAATGAGCGGCTGTTTAATCCGTATCCGTTGGACAAATTATATTGAATAGCAACAGCGGCTATTTCCGAAGAAATCTGTCCCACTGGTTCCGCCAATGAGAAAAACGCTTTTCCGCCGGGAATAGGTGAAAGTAATACTTTTCCATTGCTTTTCCCGTGTTCAAAGGAAATTGGATTTTCTTCCTGCGTTGCTCCAAGAGAAATATTTTCTTCGTTTTTATCAGGCATTTTTTCAATTTCCGTTTTTTCAAAATCAGAGTAGGATGGTTGCGTCGAAACGGCAATTTCTTCTTTTATATTTTTTTCTTGGGATTGCATTTGTTCCATAGTTTCACGAGCGGATTCGGTTGGTGGTTCAGGAAATAATTCTTTAACTTCCGGCGATCTTGGTAAGTCATTATTACCATTAGATTGATTTGCCTGTTGCTGAACTTTCGGCTGAAATAATTTATCAAAAATGTTTTGAATAATGTCATGATCATTTTTCAAGGAATCGTCATTAATAGCTTTTTTCAAATATTCCGGTTCGACAAAAAGCGGCAAAGGATCACTTAATTGATTTTCGTGTAATACTTTATAAATCACTCGTTTTTCGATAAAACTTAAATGATGAACTTTGCAAAGTTGTTTGTACAAACTCCAAGGATTATCCGCATCAATTTTTTGAGAATAAGAATAAATCTTGTAAACTACCCAAATCACAAAAAGTAAAATAAATACCGTAACTGTAACAGGAAACCAATAGGGAATCGGTTGTTTAGGACTAGCGGTAAATTGTTTGTTTAGTCCTTTTATGATTTCTGTACCCGTATTTGATTCCGCAGCCCAAACAGTAGATGAAATAAAATATAACTGCAAAAATATAAAACAGTTATAGATTATCCGAATAGCAGCAGATGTCTTGAATTTCAAAACGTTCATAATATGCCCTAAACTTCCCTGTCCGGCAAAAAATTATCGTAAACGTTACAATAAAACAGAGGCTTTTTTTGTCCATGAGTTCTTAACTTTTATATCGTAAAACGCGATATAAAAAGCCGAAGTAAAATTCATTCTGCGTATTTTTATTATATTTTCTCTATATTAACACACGATATTACAACGGAATTTCCCTTTTATGCAGATCGATTTTTCGTTTTGTACTTGAAATAAAGGGTTTTTGTAAAAAGAGTACCCAGTAAATATAAATTATTTTTGTTTTATTCTGTATTTTTCGGAACTTTTCTGTTTTTCTATTGTTTTAAGTACCCGGTGAGTTATATTATCTTGTTGCGATGGTTTGATTTGTTTCGGATTGGGGTGTTCCCATCTGACATTTCTTACTCGAACAACATGAACCTATTTTTCCATAACAGAAAATCCGATGTACGTTGAAAAGTCCGTCCGTATCGATAAAAAAGGAGTTACGCATACGCATTATTTTTTGCGTCAATCCCGCCGTGAAGGTCAAAAAATTATCAAAACGACAATTCTCAACATCACCGGTCGGGACGAAAAGAATTGCGATGCCTTCGCTGTTGTTCTGAAAAATAAACATTTCATGGCTCAATGCGTAGAAAACCTCGTCACTCCCGTTCCTCCTCAACCGGCTTTCGACTCATGCTGCAATAAACCGCCGGAAATTGTTCAGGGCAAATCCATCGGTGCGGTTTGGTTGCTGTATTTTTTAGCCAAACAACTTGGTCTTGTCGATGCACTTGGTGATTCTCGCAAAGGTCGGCTTGCCCTTTGGCAAGTTCTTGCGCGAACAATTGATCAAGGTTCCCGACTTTCCGCAACACGTCTTGCCCGAAATCATGAGATTGATTTTCTTGAGTTGGGCAAGTTTGATGAAGATTCGTTGTATGCGAATCTTGACTGGCTCGCCCAACATCAATC
>JAIRYX010000307.1 GCA_031267635.1 Planctomycetaceae bacterium | reverse complement strand
CGATTGGGCCACACCGTCCATGCGTTAGCGTCAACCGTTCCGCCTTCGGCGAATTGAATATCAATAGCATCGGTGTAATAACCGGTCATCGGGCGGAAATGAATATGTCCGCCATTTGTAACATTCACTGTACCGTTGACATAATCTTTGTGATAATCGCCCAGCTGACCAGTACCGGTATCAAGAGTTACGGTATCGTTGTAATGCGCGTGATTGCTGTTTCCCAAAACATCAAAATCAAAGAGCGCAACGCCGCCGGCGTCAATATTGACCGCACCGCTATTGCCCATGTCAATTTTACCGAATGCGCTGAGACCGCTTTCATAATTGATTGCCCGCTCGTGCCAAGGTTTGACAACGTTGTACAATTGAGCCATATTCGATTCGTTCCAATAACCGGCGACAGTAAAGTCAGGACTTGTTTCATAAAGCGATTGGCTTCCCCAACCGGGCGCAAAGACCGCATTATTTTCAAATCGCAACGTTCCCGTTACTTGGCTACCGTGACCTGTGTGATAATGGTTGTTTCGGATTGCGGCGTCCAACCCCGACGTCGCGTCGTTGATACGCGCCGGATCGACGTCTAACCCCACAAGTTTTTTCCAGTTGGAACCCTCGAAATACGCGAAATTTGCAAACGTCATCACATTTCCCGCAGCATTGTCGATAAACCCGCGGTCGATATTCATGTAAGAGTTATCCACCTGATTCAACGCGAAACCAGGATCAGCCGTACCGCTTATTGCCAAGTGAGCTTCGCCGGTTCCGTTCGTCGGCGATAATTCCATACGGTCGTTGTAATGAACGTAAACATGCGCGCGTTCCTTCACATGAAAACGGCTATGGTCTCCTGTCGCTGTTGGTAATAATGTTGAGTCCGCCGATGTTCCGTAAATGTTCAGGATGGTTCCGTTGCCGGCAATCACCGCTTCACTGTCGTTATTCAACACGAAATTTCCCGTGTTAAAAATCGCCTGATCGGCAAGTTCAAACGCACCGTTTCCGTCCTTTCCGACAATCGTATTGTCCGTATTTGTCCAGACGGTTCCTTTTCCATTCGCAACAAACTGACCGACGCTCCAAGATTGGTTTCCGAGAATCAGATTCTTTGATTCTCCGAAATTGCCGGTTGACCAGCCGCCGGGATTATCGGCGCTTATTGTCGTGTCGCGTCGCGGCAAAATAACGTCTGCCGGATGATACAACGTTCCGTAAGTTGTTCCATAGGTTGTCCTGTTGGTATAAAATTCCAACGGATTGTTGGCGCCGGGGTAAGACGGATAACCCGCTTCCGACGTCGGTTTGTACCAATTGCCGGTACTGATATTAAACGTTGCCGTTCCCGCGTCGCCGATTGTCAAGTCATGCCCAAAAGCGTCCCACGCTTCATCTTGACCGATGATATTCACAATCACCCAATCGTTGCTGAGTTCGCCGATACTATCATTGCCGGCGGAGCGGTAAACGCCGTGATAGTTCAATGTCGCGGCGCCGTGGATCTGGATTCCGCCCTTAAACGCGGTCGTACTTCCGATAACGTCAAAGATCGTTGTCGCTGTGTCGCTCGGATTGGTACTCGTTCCTTCCAGCGTAAACGTTCCGGTACCGGTAAAGTCGTATGCGCCAAGCGCAATCGTCAATCGGTCGCCGGCGCCGATTTGTATCGTCTGATTGGTATTGACCATCACGTTGCCGTCCAGACCAATGTAAATTTTCTGGCTGGCAGTATCATTTGCGTCAATATGACTCAATGCCGTGAGTAATTCGCTTTCATCGTTAATGATGAACACGCCATCATACGCCACTTGCGCGAAAGCTAACGTCCCGTAAACCATTCCGCAAGCGATCCAGAAAGCGATCCCGCTCATGACGGCAAAGAAGAACTCGCGGAGAATATTTTTCCTCGCACAAAGTTTTAATTCTGGTTTTGATTTGATTTCGTTCATTGATTTTCTCATGTCATTACCCATTCCTTTCTCCTTAGAAATTTCTCTGTAAGCCAAGTTGAAAAGCCTGTGTGCTGGAATGACTTCCCGCAATGACCTTGTAATCCAGAAACACCATCCCACGTTTGCATTTGTCGAGGAAAATACTTCCGCCGACATTCGCGGTGAAAAATCCTGAACCGTCGTCCACGCCCCGAATGTTAAATTCATCGCCTCCCAACTGGAACCGGTTATTCACGTCGGTATAACGCCGTCCGCCTAACAAATAAGAATATGCCGCGTTCAGATACATATTCGCGTGATTGCCGCCGCGTTCCAAACCGGCGCCGACACGTCCGTAAGTTCTCAATAAATTTACTCTTTCAAATTTGAGCGCGACCAATTCCGCACCGGTAAACTCGCCTTGTTCCCACGACCGGTTTTGCCAAACCGCATTGATATTCAAGCCGACAAACGGACGGAATGTCCATTGACGCATATCGCCGAAATAATACGGACGCGCCAATTCCGTACTGGCGGAAAATGTGTAACCGTGATAACGGCTCCGCAACCGCTGTTCTTCCAGCGAACCGCCGCAATGACAGACGCCGTTTGCCATGTCGCAGTTTCCCATCGGACAAGAGTTCGGATGACCGGGAACGCCGCACACGGTATAATCCTGCATCGGGACGTTCAGGTCGCGGTGCGTGTGATAACTCTGGAGACCGGCGCCGAGATAATTTTTCCACTCGACATAATCCAGAATCCGTCGCGCGTGATACAAACCGAATTGATAATCTTCATCCGTTGCGCCGGCATGGTACGTTTCCAATTCGCCATGATTGAAATGGAACAATGCGCCAATGGTCGAATCGCCGCCTTGAGAAACACGGTCGAACCCAACCACAAAGCCCGTTCGTTTCAAATCGTAGCCGTAAGCGTTGCCGTCGCTTATCGTCGTCGTTTGATTATAGATCGCACTGCCCCATAAGCCGTTGCCGTATTCTCTGCCGAAATTCCGGTTTTGATAACCTAACAAAGCGTGTCCCGTTTTCCGGCTAAACCCGATTCGGTCGGTCGCGATCGACCAGACGTCCGAAGTCGGCAGCAGCAGCGAATGCGAGCGGATTTCTCCTGAAAAGAGCGAATACGCCGACAAAAATTTGTTCGGATCGTATTGATTCCAGAAATACCGCAACACAGGCAACCAATCTTTGTTGCGTTCCGCATAGAGCCGGTCGAGCGCATGACCGGTACTTTTTTGATTGTACGTCTTTCCGGCGCGTTCAAACGGATCGTCAATCGCACGCATCGTGACATGAAGAATATCGCCGTTGTTCGCAGCGCCGGTTCCAAGCGGATCGGCATAAGCCATCCGGTCAATCGTTTGCCCGTATCCCAAATCGGTTTCCGCCAGTTCAAAGAACGCGAACGGAACAACATCGACTTTATCAAATTTTTTCTGAATCAAGCCGTTATTTTCGGTCGTGATAACGTCGTAAACGTAATCTTTGCCGGCTTCATAATAGTTGTCCGTCAAACGCGCATTCATTTTCAGCGTTCCGCTAATGGAAGCGGTGACGTTTTTCGTCCGTCCGGTTTCGCCGTCTTCCGCAACAAAGATACGGTCGCGGTCGCCGTTTTGATTCACGTCAAAATAGGTGATCACGTTTCCGGTCATACTTAACGTATTGGTTTCAAAACGCAGCGTTCCGTAACGTTCCGGGTTTTCGCAAATGCAATCCCAGCCGTAAAACAGACCGGGATCGATTTCCGCCTGTCCGGGAGTCCGCGGTTGTCCGACGTTCGGAAATCCGGGAAGGACAGGACCGCTGTCTTGAACAAACGAAACTCCTTCTTTTGCACGGATAATCCCGTTCCCTTCCACGCGGGCGTTCGTTACATTGACGCTGAAATCATTCGCGTCAAAAAGCGGGACGCCGGAATCTCCCGACGCACTTCCCGTTATTGTTCCGTCGAGCGCTCCGCTGCCGTTCACATGACCGTTCAAATGTAATGTCGCGCCGGTGGTGATTTGACCGATTCCGTTGAGCTGCAAATCGGAACCTTCCCACATCCAGACCAAAGCATGATTGCTCGCCGAGAAGAGAGAATTGCCTAACGTTTCCGTTGCGGCGACTCCTCCTGATCGTTGATAAATTTCGAGCAAAGAACGCACGTCGTCCGAAGAATACCCGTTGCCGGTTCGGTCATAAAATCCTTCTACGCTGACTTCGCCGCTTGATCCGGCAATTTCCGCAATCGTCAGTCCTTCCGTGACTGCTCTTGCGCCATCGCTAATTCGCAATGTTCCGCGAGTTCCGGTCTCTTTACCTACCGTCGTGAGACCGTCGGAAATAAATTCGGAACGTCCGCTGACCGTATCAAAACCGTCCACGTGTAAATATCCGCGGCTTCCGCTTGCGTCGGCGATGATTGTTTCGCCGGTATGCAGCAAACCGCCACGAATCACGCGGAACATCCCTTCGCCGCCGTTTCGTCCGATTTCCAATTTGCCGTTCGTATTGATTTGGTGATAATCGGAAAGACCGCTCACCGGATTGGTTATGCCGTCGGCGGCGTGGGCGGTTCGAAGTGTACCTGCCGTATCCAGCGTTCCCACCGTCCATGTCGAACGAGTTGCGCCGACGTTTTGATGACTTCTTGCGAGAGCGGTTTGATCGAGAGCCGTCCCGTCGCCAATAGAATCAAGTTGATTCAGATCTATCGCATTTTCCGAATGATCAACAGTGCCGTCGTTGAATCCTCTGTTATCAATAACGACATACGCATAACTACCGATTTCATCTCCGACAGTAGCGTTCCCGGAATTGACATGCGCGCCGCGGGTAATGGCAAGTCCCGGATCGTTGCCGGTATATTTTCCGTCATTCGGCGTTGTCGGTAACGCGTCACCGCTAGGATAAGGCGGATTATACGCCGGATTCACATTCCAATCGCCTGTTGTATTGGCGAATGTATAAACGTCGCCGCCGCCGTCATATTCCGGATGACTGGGATCAAATGTTGTACCAGTCCCATGTTGAGCCGTATGCGTTCCTTCCCCGTAAGGATTTTCCGCTCCTTCCGATACGGCAATATAACCGGTATGATTATTATCAACATCGTAGCCGCCGTTATGGTCCCAAATGCCGTTTGACGGATCGGCTTGATACCGCGGATCAAGCCGGTTTTCGGTGTAATGTCCGCCCGCTTGACCGCTTTTCGCCACATTGAGTTCGCCAACGACATTCAATTGCGTAAAGTTTCCGTCGATGTGATCTCGCCCGATACTGTTTGCCGCGTCCGCAACCGTGTGATTGCCGGAGACATTGACCTTGGAGCCGGAACGGATATACAAATTCCCTTCCGCATTTGTTGCCGAAGAAGTTATCAAATTGCCGCCGACATTTAACGTGCCGAACAATTCGACAAGCGTTGTTCCTCGCGCGGTGGAGTTGTTCGCTATCGTCATGTCGGAAGAAATATTGACCAAACCTCTATCGCTGATATGCAAAAGACCGGTTCCGTCTTCCGCAACCGTCAAACTTCCGGCGTCAAGCGACAAACTTGAATCCAAATTCCGTACATTGATTGTACCAAATGTCGATGCTCCATTCGCAATAATCACGTTTCCTGACGTAACTTTGACGTCGCCTTCTTTGTAAATGTCAAGCGATCCTTCCGACGTTCCCAGATTGGCAACAATCAGAGCATGATTTGTTCCCGCTCCGCCGGCGTTTCCGTGAATTATCCATGTTGCGTCATGATCGTTTCCATCCGTTCCATGAATATAGGTCTGACCGTGACTTCCATCGGCATTCGCAATGACTGCATTTGCTTCAATATCAGCAAGACCGCCGCGACTGATATCCAAACGTCCGTAAGAATTTGTGCCTTCGGCAACGTGAATATTGCCCGTACCACCTGCGTTACCTGTGGTCGTCAACGTCGAACCGTAACCGTCAACATAAGTATAGCCCTTCGCGCCGGTACCTTGCGCCATCAAGATGTTTCCGTTTGTCACTGTCACGTCGCCGCCGCCATTGGTGAAATTGCCTCGGTTATCAATCCGCAAGATACCGCGTCCGTCCGCTCCGGTATCATTTCCGACAACCAAGTTGCCTGTGATATTCCACTTTGCGTCGTCATAAACGTTCACCTGACCAATCACGCCGTTTGTGTTGGCAATCGTTGCGCCGTTCCCGGTATTCCAAGTTGTCAAGCTGCTTCCGTGCAAATCATAAGTTCCGTTATTCGTGTTACCGATGATTGCGTTACCGGTATCGGTGTGCGTTCCGCCGAATTGATTGACAAGACCGCGGTTGCTTCCTGCCGCAATGTTCACATGCGTTCCGTTACCGATGGAAGTATTTGCGTCGTTCCACGTTCCGCCGCCCATATTGACGGCACCGGCGGCAGCAACGCCGACATTGACCGTGTGACCGCTTGCGTCCCAAGTTCCGTTGTCGGTGAGATTCACCGTACCCTGACCAACGGAACCATAGTCGTCGGCAATCGGCGTTGCTGCGTATGAAGTGAAAGGGTCTTGAGGCGTGTTATATAACGTGACGCTCGCATCGCTTTTCAAAACGCCGGTTTGCGACGAAGCAAGAGCGGCAGCCGTATTCGTGAGCGGGTCGCTGGAATAATACGCTTGATTGTCTGGAAACGCAGAATTGACGCCGAAATAGGCAATATTTGCGCCGCGGCTGTCAGTCGTAACCGACGTTGTCCCGGCGTTACCGATATTCACATCCGCGTTATTCTTCCATGTTCCGTTTCCGTTAATATCAACGACACCGGTCGCATTACCATTGCGGCTTCCAACATAAGCGACGCCATCGGACTGAACTGTTCCCGTTCCATAAATATGAAGTTGCGAGTCGGCATTATACCCAACGTCCGTTGTGCTTGTTGCGTGAATTGTCCCGCTACCGACATGAAACTGTTCAGGATTGTAAGGCAAGGTATCTGCGTGACCAATCACCAAATGTTGACCAGTCACGCTCCCGGAACTTAACCATCGGGCATAGCCGCTCATAAGCATATCTGTCGTCGTAGTGATACTTCCGCTGCCGCTACCGTAAAATATACCTCTTGTATCCAAATCGCCTGTGAGCGAAGTTGTTACAGCGGCTGTTTTTTCGTGATAAAATGTTCCGGTATTGTAAATCGCGGCATTGTTATCGCTCAGACCATTGATCGTATTATTAGCGTACGAGCTGTCGTATTTATTTGTTCCATGAATCGTTGTAGCGCCAGAACCGCCGTCATGATACGTTCCCGTATTGTAAATATAATCGTCAATATCCGTGACGGTCGATCCGCCAATCGTTGCGTTTCCGGTGTTCTGGAAATAACCATTATCGACAGTAAACGTTCCCGAACCGTTTTTTGTAAAATTACCGGAGTTGATCACATTGTTGTTGACATAAAGGTCGCCTTGTCCTTTAGTAAACGTTCCTTCATTTACCAGGTTGGCGCCGTTTCCATTAATTGAGACGTTTCCCGTTCCGGTATCAACATAACTGCTTCCGGTTCCAGAGTTTGCCCAGCCGGTTGTCCCATTGACGGTAATATTGCCGCTACCGGATTTTGTAATATGTCCTTGGTTGGTCATATTTCCGGCAATTGTCGTGACAACTGTTCCGGCAAGATCAATAGAACTGGCGGCGTCATTGACGACATTTTGGGTAACGCTCAACGTTCCGCTACCGGTTTTATTAAACTGACTGCCTTGCGTATTGTTCAAGCTACCGGTAATGGTCACATTACCGCTTCCGCTATCCGTGTAAGCGGCGTTTGCGTTTGTCCAATTACCGGTCGCAATTGCGCCCGTTCCTTCTTTTTCAATTTTGGCGCCGCCTGTATTTGTCACCGTACCGGTTCCGCCACCGATAGTCATCGACGTTGAACCGGCAATCTTCATGTCGGCGCTCGTACCGGAATTGGTTAACGTGGAACCGGTAATCGCACCGTCAACCGTTTTACTAAAATCACCGGAGTTCGTGATTGCGCCGGTTACTTGTAAGTTTCCGGTTCCAGTGTCGTTATAATGTCCAGTAGAGCTATTGGTAAAAGTACCAGTCACATTGATAGCAGTATTTCCAGTCTTGTTGTAAGCGCCGCTATTACTCAAGTTGCCTCCAACCTGAGTGGTCGTTACGCCGGAGTCGTTAAAAATGGAATTGGAATTATTTGTTAAATTTCCGCTAATGTTAAAAGCGCCGGTGTTACTTTTGTTAAACGTTCCACTGTTCGTGAGCGTTGTCGCGGTGACGCCGCTTGTACCGTTCACGTTAAACGTTGCGCCACTGGCATTGGAAATCGCACTAATACTGCTCCAATTGGAATTGCTGAGTGTAAATGTTCCCCCATTGTTTGTCAAGTTACTATTGCTCATGTTATACGCGCCGGCGTTTGCAGTAAAACCTCCGTTGCCGGTTTTGGCAATGTCTGAAGTAAATGTGTAAGAGCCGCTACGTTGATCATTCAGCGTAACGTTACTATTGATATTAATCGTTCCGCCGGAAGAAGTGCTAGTAGCTGGCGTCCAGTTGGATTGATATTGAGTTTGTGTTGCCTCTGCCGGCTCGTCGTTAGAACTGTGATTGTTGTTTAGATAAACAGTTCCCCCGCCGCTATTTCCCGATTGATTGACATAATAAATCACATTATCCGTGCTACTATTGCCAAAGCAATAATATCCGCCTGTGTGACTATCACCCCAACCACTCCAATTATTCCAATGCCATTGAGTTGGATTATAAGTGTAGTAACCGCTCCGAGATCGTGATTGTTGGTTGCTGATCGTATAATCCGCCGCCATCACCTCCGGTGGGCTCAAACAATAAAACGCCCCAACCAGAAGGACGCTTGATATTGCCGCTTTTACAGCGTGCCTCGCGGTTTTTCGAAAACTGCTCATTGATTTTTTCAGCTTCCTTCTTAACCACCTCGGCAATGCTACGTTACCAAATTTTTGAAAAAATGCCGTTAGCTTCATACGTTTTCTCCGTTTTGTTTTCCACCACTTCCCCATATATGGTGGACAAAATTTTCGTTTCCCAAAAGCCGCTTTGTCTCAACGATGCGAAGGGCAAAGGAGACTCTAGAGACTCATGGGGTTCAGTTGACTGTTTTCAGTTGACACAATCATGCGGTTCTTAAAGTCCAAGAGTCCCGTTTGTTTATACAACTGAAAATTATCCACTGAGACTAAACTCCACTCTTCGTTGTCGCTCCCGATGTTTCCGATGACTTACTAAATGGAACAATGTACAAATAAACTATCTGCACAAGACTTCACTTTCCGTTTCCTCGACATTTTTACCTTCGCCGCTCATATGAAATTTTCCGACAACAGCAAACTTTTTGAATTTACTCTAAGCAGATTAGGGAAATATGGGAATTATTGAGTACAGAAGAAAATCAAAGAATCGCAGTAAAGTTTTTCAGTAGTAAAACTTGCCGATGATCATTATAAAACCTTCATCATAAGAAAAATCTCAAATGATCTCAGACATTGGAGAGGTAGTAACTATCGCATTTTAAAAGAGACATAAGAGACACAAAGAACGTGAAGAGACAAAAACATAGAGACTCCTGATATACTCATCCCACTTGAACTTTCGTTTTTTAGACAATGTATATCGTTCATCACGTCCCCAAAATCTCTATGTCTCTTTGAGAATGAAAAACGAAATTTAAAGCGTAAGAAGCGTAACGAAATCTCTCTGAAAAAATGTAAGGCAACGGCGTTTTCGCTAGTTTACAAAAGCCGCCTTTTCTGATAGACTAAACAAAATAGATGTAGTTTCTTTCTTGATACGGTTTCCGTTCAAGGAATCGTTCTCAAACTAACTCGACAATCAAATTGAATGACACAAAAAGTAACCTACAAAGACGCCGGAGTTGATCTGGATATTTACGCCAAATCAATGTCGCGGCTTCCGAAACTTGCAGCCGGCACGTTTACGTCGCGTGTGATGCGTCTCGACGGCGGATTTGCCGGACTTTTTCGATTGCAACAAGACGGCAAAAAATACGACGATCCGGTTCTTGTCAGTTGTACGGACGGAGTCGGCACGAAACTGAAACTCGCGTGCGCCGCCGGAAAACATAACACGGTCGGTATCGACCTTGTGGCAATGAGTGTTAACGACGCGATTTGTTGCGGTGCGGAACCGCTTTTCTTTCTCGATTATGTGGCAATGCCGAAAGACGATCCCGATTTGCTCGAAGCGATTGTTGCAGGAATCGCCGACGGTTGCAAACAAAGCGGTGCGGCTCTTATCGGCGGAGAAACGGCAATTATGCCCGACATTTACCGCGCCGGCGAATATGATTTGGCGGGCTTTTGTGTCGGTGTTGCGGAACGGTCAAAAATTATCGACGGCAAATTGATTCAAATCGGCGACCGTTTAATCGGCGTCGCGTCGAGCGGCTTACATTCCAACGGATTCAGTCTAGCACGCCGCGTCGTTGGTCTTGCCGGAATCAAAGGGGCAGACATGGTGCCGGAACTTGGACGCACTGCATTCGACGCGATGCTTGAGCCGACACGGATTTATGTGAAACCGATATTAACAATTCTCAATGAATTTGTTGCCAACGACGGAATTCGCGGAATTGCACACATCACCGGCGGTGGATTAGAGGAAAACGTCAACCGCATTCTTCCGACCGGAACTCGTTTGCAAATCACACCGGATTCTTGGATTGTTCCGTCGATTTTTCACTGGTTACAAAAACTCGGCAACATTGACGACCACGAAATGTCCCGCGTCTTCAATATGGGAATTGGGCTTGTGCTTGTCGCAAAACCGAAATCTTTCGATGCGATTCGTCAATCATTAGATACGATGTCGCTTGAAAATTTTGATTTAGGACGAATAGTGGAAAAGTAATGGTTTGACTGACATAGTCTTTTTGAAAAGTTACTCATTTCTGCTTATTTCACATTTGAGGGAGGGATTGATTTATAACTCCTGTTGCGCATGAGCGATTAACATTCAGGAAACGTAGCGATTCAATCGCTCAACCAAACAAATCCGTACAGGACAACGGAATAGTCACCATCAATTTTACCGGAATATATTATATTATTGCCGCCCTTATTTATCAACTTTTTCCTTTTTTCCCTTAGTAGCCCGAATCGCGCCAACATACGCCCTTATTCCCTTATGTTTCGTTCCATTTGGTTTGATAACAATCCATGATCTAAAACATAAGGACATAAGGGCGCCGTTTTGAGGGCTATGTCGGCTACTACGGGAAACTTGATAAATAGGGTCTGCAATAGTAAAATCTTTCGGATAACCAGTCAATGGAGACGTCGTCATTAAGATTGTTACCAAGTGCGGATTTATTGGGTTTGAGCGACTGAATAGTTACAAAAAAAACTTTTAAAAATAAAAAAACGCACAAAAACTCTTTACAAACCGATAGTGTTTGTATAGAATAATAGTAAATGATTGGCAATCATTGTGAAAAATATCGTTTAAAGTTTGGTGTTATTCCTGATAATAACGAAAAAAGTACCGGAATCCCCGCGATAAATTTTCAGTGATGCTTCCACAATCACTCGATGGATTTATCTTTGTATACCAAAACAAAAAATAAATTCACAAAATTAGTAGATATTGTTGACTCAAATCCGTTAATGCTCGTTTTGAAAAGAAAGGAACGGCTATGACAGACTTAAAAACTCATTGTGGAATTTATGTCCGCATCGGTTTTCCATGCTCGGAAGTGCAATGGTTGGACGGGTATCAGGTGATTGACTTGGCGTATCAGGAAGCTGCGGAAACCGGTGACTCGATTTCGGAAATTTTACTGACAAGAAATAATGTCACCAATTTAAGCAACCCGCTCTATAATGAGTATGGTGTTTATCTTGGCGGCGTTGAATTACGGTCAATTACAGTGAAAGAAGCGGTTCGGTTTCTAGGACGGTTTCTGCAAATCTGTCACTTTTTGACGAATCGCGAAGAAGCGTTGCGGTTTGTCAAGTTACTGGAAGAAGGCAACGATACGGAAGAAATCAATGCGGCAAAAGAAGTGCGATTGATGATTCCGCTTTTACCGGAACGTGTTCCGCATTTGTCGAAAACAACGAAGAGACAAGTTTATCGTCCTCATTTTGCCGGTACGGAAACGGTGAGTCGTTTCTGATAAGATTCCAACGGTTTCGTATTTTAGGAAAGAGCCCCATCACACTTGAAAACTTGGTTTTCATTAAAAAAGACGTTAGGGGCATTGATGAACGACAAACATTGTCTTAAAAATTTTCCTGATTATTTCAGTTTTTGGGGGAAGTTGGTTCGATGTTGCGAGGAGTAAGTTGGGGTTTTAACATAAGACGTCTCTATCTATTGGATTGAAACATTATCAATAGGGAGTAATATGATAAGACTCGTTTGTACACTCAAACCTCATCTCTCCAAAATGTGGAAATAAAAAATTCCGTGAACGGTTAAGCTTTCCCAAAAAACGAAATAATCAGGTGTTTTCAAAGTTGGAAATTATTAGGGACAAGAGAACGCTTGGGACAGGAGTTTCCGAAATCAAAACAGCAAACTTCTGTTCCTAAATGTCCCAAGAGTCCCACCGGTCTCTCCAAGCGTCTCGCAAAATCTCTTCAACACTCGCCGAATGACGAGTGTTGATTCACCAAATTTTCCGTATTTTCTACTTTGCCCTGCGCGGATTCCTGAATCGCGAAAAGATGATCTTTGACTTCTTTCGTGAGAGCGGTTCCGTGAGAAATTTTTTGGACGGAATCATGAATCAACTCGCTGATTCGTACCGCCGCGTCGTTGGAATGTTTCGCCAAATCGCGAACTTCCTCAGCCACTACAGCGAAACCAGCTCCATGCGTTCCGGCTCGCGCCGCTTCAATCGACGCATTGATCGCTAACAGATTTGTTTGTCGAGCGATATTGGCTATTGTCGTAATCATGCCAGTAATTTCCGACGTCCCGGCGTTAATCGCGTCCATAATTTCCGACGATTCATTGATGCGATCCACCATCACATGAATACTTTCCACGAGTCCTGATGAAAATTCTTTTTGCTTTTCGCTTTGCGCCGTCATCTGCTTCTCATTAACAACCAATTCGTTATGTTGTTTCTTGAAACAATGCGAAGGATGCGACAGTCCGTTGTGTAACGCCGCCGCCATTTCCGCACACGAATGATAGCCGCAAGCAGTACAGTTTAAAACATCCAATTGATTGTGTTTGGAAAGTTCTTTTTGATAAATCCGTTCAATTTCGCCTTGTGTTGGTTTTCGGAAGTTGACGTTGTTGGCGCTGAGATTCCGGTAAGAACGTCCATATAAATCCGGTTGCCAGTAATGGTCAATTTGTTTGTGCAAAAAGGCGTGTTCATCTTCCGCCGAAGAAATTTTTCTGATGTCTTGCTCGCGTTGATAAATCTCACGAAGTTTCTTACTTCGTTTTTCGACCAGCGATTCCAATTCATCTTGCGTCTTTTGCCAACTACTTGTTCCAGGACCGCCGTTGCAGCCCAATTCGCAATTCAAGCAGTCGATCAACAATGGATTCGTGCCGTTTTTCCGCGATTCATCCAAGTGATCCAGATAATGATAAACGGACGGTCCTTCAATTTTCCGAATCTTTTCATCAATGCCGACTGCTTCGCGCATCGCTGTCCGCATCAAACCGCCGGGCGTCGAGAACAACACCGCGCGTTCGGCGGACGGATTGTCGTAGTTGATCGGCTTATACTCTTCCAGACGAATGTTATGTTCGTTGAGATATTTGTCAATGTTCACCATCGTGACATTGTAGTCACCCAAACCGGTTTCTTCAAACTCGCGTTTTTTCGCAATACAAGGAGAAATGACCACCGTTTTATGACTGCGGTATTGCGGGTAAAATTCACGGATCATGCGGATCGTGTGTAGCATCGGGCTATGCGCTGGCGCGAGATACGGCAGCAATTCCGGTCGGTAAATTTCGATATAAGTGACAATCGCTGGACACGGCTGCGCAATCACCAATTTGGGATGATTTTGCTTGATATGATTCAAATACGTTTTGACCGTGAGTTCCGCACCGAAACTGACGTCAAATACCGCGTCAATGCCAAGAGATTTCAACCACGAATTTAGGTGCAAATATTTTTCAGGGAAATTTGCCGCAACCGCAGGAGCCACCACTGCGACAATAGGAACATAATGTCCTGCATCTTTTATAAATTTGTCGAAATCGTCAATAATTTGCCGTGCGCCATGCGTACACGTTTTAACGCACGCACCGCAACCGATACAAAGATTGGAATTTAATTTGATCGTGTTGCCGTTGCTGCCGTCATTACAATAACGGACAGGACAAACGCGAATACAATTTTTGCAATTCACGCATTTTTTTTCAACAACACGAACAACTGGAGGAAGGTTTTTCATGGAAGTTTGAGTTTTTATTTCAACAAAAGGGTAGAAATTTTACTTGAGCCGGAAAATTTTTTCTTGATTAGTAAATTTTTCCTATAGCCAGAATGAATTATTTATATACTAGCATGTAAAATTCACATAATGAGTAAAATAAATGATCAAAATAAAATTTTACTGAAAATCCACATTTGGAAGAAAACGTGGTTTTTCCGAACGGTTTCCAAAGGAAACTTCTAAAAACCTCTCCCAAATATTCGTAAACCCTTATTTGTCAACGGTCACGTTTGTTGAAAATCAGGTTTTTAGAAGTTCCCCAAAGAAGGAACAAATGCGAGTGGGACAACGGAGATTTCAAAAATAATGACTCAATGGACTAATACCAAGTCCGCTCATTGCTCTTGATTTTTCCTGCTTATTTCACATTTATGAGAAGGATTGATTTATACAATACTGCAGTTACTCAGTTGATCAGTGCGGATTTATTTGGTTTGGGAAACTGATGCCATAGTTTTCTATTGCGTTTTCAGATATTGTCTCCCCAAAACGAAATAATCAGGGGTTTTTAACGTGGAAAACACCGTAATTTTACGCTTGTTTTTCAATCGCAAGGAATTATAATAAAACTTTTTCAGAGAGACAATGAGGAATAGACCTCTCTCAAAAATTTTAAATCTGTTCCAGAGGAACTAAGTATGTTTAACAACCTTTTCAAATCGAAAAAACAACGGGAAATGGATCGGAATATCGCCGTTCAACGTGCGTTGGCGTTGCATCGTCAGCAAGTCGGCAAGCTGGAGCAGCATGAACGTGGATACATGGAAAAAGCGTTGCGGGCGAAAAAAGCGGGCGATCAGATGAATTTTCGGCGTCTTTGCACGATGGTTGCCCAGACAGTCAATGAGCGGCGGGCGATTGAATCGCAGTTGCTTTATTTTGAAATGATGCTGCAAACACGCGATAAAGCGAAACTATTCCAGGAATTTGCCGGCGGAATGAAAGCGATGACGAAAAGCATCGGCGAGGCGTTCAAAGAAGTGAATACGACCGAAATTATGAGCGACCTTGAAAAAGCGATGGCACAGTCGGGAGAAATGGAGTCGGCGATGAATCTTGTGCTTGACCGGATTTCCGCATCGCAAAATTTTTCAAACATTCCCGACGGTGGCGTAACTGCCGAACAAATTGAGGCGATGCTCTCTGAAAAAACCGCTCTTGAAAATGATTCGCTCGACAAACAAATCGAATCCGGTCTTGCGCGGCTTCAACAGTCGCTCGTCAACCCGAATCGAGAGTAAATGAAAATTCGCAAAACAATATTCAAAAGTTTCATTTTTTATTTTTAAAAAATTTTACAAAAAAGAGAAAAAATTTTTTGTCTGTAAATTCAATATAATTTTGTTTTCACTTGTATTTTGCCTGATTTTTGATTTTAATAGGAAAGAGAGAATCTCGTTTTTTATCACACAATCAAAAGCACTTGGCTTGGGGATAAGAATGGCGTCTGATCAAAACAATCAGGATTTGAACAAAATCGGCGGTAAATTAGAAAAGCAGTTCGCGTTTCGGCGGAATTTTATCAAGGCAAACGGTCGCGGCGGCGCGTTTTCGTTCATACAACGTAAATCGCTACGACAAATGTATTTAGTTGCGGAATCGTTTCCAAAAGGAAGTTTAGAGACAAAATTCAATGAAATCCGTGAGACACTTGCCGACGTTCTTGACCGACAAAACATGCGCGATTCGGTAGTAGCAATATCTGTTTTCTGGCACGATCTCGCACAAAAACAATTTTTACGCCAAAGATTTCGTGATTTTTTCGGTGAAAGTCTTCCGCAAATAACATACATACCACAATGTTCTTGTTTTGGCAAAAGTATTGTGGTGGAACTATTTGCGGTAGGTTCAGAAAACAAAAACTTTGAAATTCGGCGGCATTCCGAAAATAGCGTCGAAGTTTTAGCGGACAATTTATCCGTTCTGTTTTGCGGCGATGTGTATCCTGACAACAAACCGCAAAAATCCTACTTTCGATCTTTAAACGCTTTTCAAAAGTTGCAAACTCTTTTAGTACGCGAGAGTTACAATATTTCCAATTTATATCGGACATGGTTGTATCTGGGACATATTGTCGATATTGAAGACGAAACACAACGTTACAAAGAGTTAAATCGCGCCCGTACTGATTTTTTCAACGGTCAGGATTTTATTACCGATTTTTTGCCGCAAGGTTATAGGGGAGTCGCCTTTCCGGCAAGTACAGGAATTGGAGCGGACGATTACGATGTGGTCATATCCTCGCAGGCAATCAAGTCAGAACGAAAAAATTTGATTCTTGTACCGCTTGAAAATCCGCTTCAAACACCCGCATTTGATTATGGGCAGGTTTACAGTCCGCAAAGTCCGAAATTTTCGCGGGCGATGGCGTTTGTTGACGGAAACGACGCAAAGGTCTATATTTCCGGCACAGCAAGTATCACCGACTCGGAAAGCCGTTTTCAGGGCAATCCAGAACATCAAACGCATCAAACGCTCGACAATATTGCAGCATTAGTTACCGAAGAAAACCTCTCCAAACACGGTATAAACGGATTCCGTGCGACGCTCGAGCAACTTGCTGTTGCAAGGGTTTATGTCAAAAATCCATCTGATTTCCCAACAATCCGCCGCGTTTGCGAAGAACGAATTTACGGTACACCAATTGTTTATGTTTTCGCTGATGTTTGCCGCCCCGAACTATTGGTCGAAATTGAAGGCATTGCGATACCGGAAAAGTTTTTCTAAACTGTAAACTTCATTATGAAATGTTTACGATTCATAAAAAGCC
>JAIRYX010000027.1 GCA_031267635.1 Planctomycetaceae bacterium | reverse complement strand
ACGCGAAACTAAATTATTCGCGACCTTTCGTGCTCTTTTGGCGTATTTCGCGGTTTAAAAAATAAATTAAATCATTCGACTGAATAGTTACAAAAAGAATTAAAAATTTCAGCACAATTCAGCACACAGACGACGCAAATTTGGAAGAGATATTTG
The DNA here is from genome assembly GCA_031267635.1 of Planctomycetaceae bacterium. GTDB lineage: Bacteria > Planctomycetota > Planctomycetia > Pirellulales > Thermoguttaceae > WRMR01. Next base: position 7,932 of record JAIRYX010000027.1, on the reverse strand, counting down.
CGAGATCAAAAAATATACTCAAGCTGTTTTAAAATTCCTGAAGCTGGACACGCAAGCGCAACAACGTGAAGCGGTTGTTCTGAGGCAAAGTCTATCGCCTTACCGGCTACGGTATAAAATCTGATCCGCGATTATCTAAATAATCTGCGGCATCTGCGTGCTAATTTTTTTGTATGGGAAATTTTTTAATACGAAGTTCCTTAAAAATTTGTAACTATTCAGTTGCTTTTAAATAACCACAGAGAGCACAGAGTTTACAGAGATAATTTTTTTGAATATGAAATAGACGAAAATTTCATTTTCAACTCTTTCGTATCTTTTCGTATTTAAAATTCACCTCTGTGAACTCTGTGTTCTCTGTGGTTGATAAAAATTCTATCGACTGAATAGTTACGTTTTTTTACCGCAAAGGCGACAAAAGCACACAAAGGTTTTTAAAATATCCTTTTCCGCCTTCCTCGCCTTTGCAGTGTTTGCAATTTGCGGATATTGTGATTGACGCAACTGATTTTCTTTTGTACAATCGCGTCTCAAACCGGTATCGGTGAAATATTTCGCCAACACGTAAGCGTCTGCGTTGGAATTTTGCGTGTTCCGGTTGGGGAAAATTTTGAACAACTTTAAATTTGAAAGGGAAATTTATGAGAACAACAAAGATTTTTTTGTTGGTTGTTGTGCTGTTTGTTTTGGTATTTGGTTCGCGATTAACTGCGGATGAGGTTGCCGTCAACGGTACTGTTTTCGATGAATCCGGCAAGCCGGTAGAGGGAGCACAAGTTTGTATTAAAAATTATTTTGGGAACCGCGAAATAACCGGTATCACTGGTAACAACGGACGGTACTCTCTTTTGACACCGAGTGGAATTGTCAGCCCTTGGACAGGTGTTTACGCGGTTTCGCCGGACAAAAAACAAATCGGATCAGCTCACATCAAACTAGAAGAAGGAAATCCAAAAATTACCGATACATCAATTACACTTGAACCTGCCCGAATTATTACCGGCAATGTTACCGATCCTGATGGTAAGCCAATCGAAGGTGTTTTGGTTGCCGGTGTTGACCAAACGGTTTATCCTAACTTCGCAAGGACAGATAAAAACGGCGATTTCAGTTTTGCTTATCCGAAAGATGATTTTGTACTGTTACAAGAGGTTGTCGCGTTTTTGGAAAATGTCGGGATGGATTATGTTTGTACGGACGAGTTGGAAAAATATCGCGGGAAAATTCCGCCGGAAAAAATTAAAAATGATAATTTCCAATTAAAATTGAGTAAATTTGACTCGTATAAATTTCAAGTTACAGACGAAGCCGGAACGCTGCTTGCGGGAGTAAAGATTAGTCCTTTTCTGATTAAAAAAGAAAATACAAGTGATGTTTTCAATACATCAAGTTTTTCTAGTTGTCCGCAGGCTTTGACTGGTGTTGATGGAACGGCTGTTGTTCAAGCTATCGGCAAAACGACAAGGTTTTACGTGGATTGTCCGGACGAAGGAATAGCCATGCCGGACGGTTCGCGGTCTTTTCTCGCTTCTACTGATGAGCGTTGGGATAAATTCGACTCGTCAAAACCAATTGCTACGTTTGTTCTAAAACGGCGCGGCAGAGTCAATGGCAGTGTTCGATTGGCGGATGGAACGCCGGTTGCGTGGTCGAGAATTACAATTAAACATCATATCGGGTGCGGACACGGAGTTCGTTGGACTGACCAAAATGGTGAATTTACATACGAAAGAGGTCAAACTAACGAACTTTTTGATATTGGTGTTGAGAGCAAACTTGGTGCAGCGGCTGGCGTGTTTGGGTTTAATGTGGGCAATGGAATTGAGGAGAAACGGCTTGATTTTGTTCTTGACAAAGGTGTCAGACTTCACGGAACCATCTATAAACCTGATAAAACTCCGGCGGAAAATTATCAAATTTTCATTTACGAAAATTGCCCCGAAGATATATTGACAAAAATCACAAAACCGATCGCCGGCAAAGACGACGCAACTTGTCCGCCGGACGGTTGCCCGACAGGAATTGTTATTCGTCAACAAAGTGATTACCAAAAACCAAATTCGCAAGGAAAATACGAATACCTGTTACCGACAGTGCCGCGAAAATACAAGATTATTGTCTCGTTAAATCTTGATCCCGATTTGTTGTTTGTTTTAGATGATTATGAAGTCAAAGGTGATGAAAAAGAAATCCTCCTAGATTTTCACCTGAAACCAAGAGAAAAGAAATCAAACTAATACTAATGGAACTTCCAGAAAACTTCATTAACCAGTTTTTGTGCAGAAGTTTTTTTACCGCAAAGGCGAGCAAGTCGCACGAAGGTTTTTTAAAATATCCTTTTTCGCCTTCCTCGTCTTTGTGGTGTTTATGTACTCAAGCTACTTTAAAATTCCCGAAGCTGGACACGCAAACGCAACAACGTGAAGTGGTTGTTCAAGGGCGAAGCCTATTGCCCATACCGGCATCGGTATACACAATCTGTTTTTGTTTTTTGTCATTATTTTTCTTTGGGCAAATTGTTATTGCCGAGCAAGCGGGAAATTTGGGGCGGGTTATAGTTGTTTCGCCGAAATTTTTTGACAACTCTATCGAACAATGGATCAAATATCGCACTGCACAAGGTTATAAAATTACCAAAATCAATGCCGACGAATCTTTTACCCCGCAACAAATCCGAAATCAAATCTCAATCGCCGCAAATAATTCTACAATTGCCGCGATCTTAATTGTTGGCAACGGCGTTGTGCGTGCGGAATCGGATCGAGGGCGAGTTATTCCTTCGCCAAGATTGCCTTGCCAAGTAATCAGCGAATTTGCAAATGATCCACATTTGGCTTCAGATGATTGGTACGCGGATTTTGACAACGATAATCGTCCTGATTGTCCGGTTGGTCGTTTTCCTGCTAATTCTATTGAATCTCTTGACAGTCTTATTCAAAGCACTATTCGCTACGAGACTGAAATTGCGCCTGATTTGTGGTGTCGTCAATTTCAAGTGGTTGCCGGAGTCGGGAATTTTTCGCCGTTAATTGATCATGTGATTGAGTCGATGGCGCGTTTTATTTTTACGGAACAATTACCGATTTCGTGTGAGGTTGCATTTTTGTACGCAAATGTAAGAAGCCAATTTTGCCCGTCGCCATTGGATATCCGCAACGAATATCTCGCAACTCTTAACCGCTCGCCAATGTTTTGGATTTACGCCGGTCACGGATACCATCGCTCATTGCAACCGCTCGACACGCCACACGGTCAAATCGAAACTCTCAGCGATAATTCCAAAAATCAAAATAATTTTCCAATTTTCAATTGTAAAAATTCTTTGCCAATCGTAATGTTACTTTGCTGTTACGGCGGCACACTTGATGCCAAAACAAAATCTATCGCCGAAGAATTGCTGTTGCCCGAAAACGGAGCGGTTGCCGTAATAGCAACCTCACGCGCGGCTATGCCTTACAGTCTAACAGTTTTTGGGACGGAATGCTTGAACGAATTTACAAAAAGACAAAATAAATCGGAGAAAATATTACTCGGTACAATAATTTTTGAAGCAAAAAAAAGAATGCTGATAAATATAGACGAAATAAAAAATCCAAACCTAAATAATCAAAATTCTTTTAGACAAGCTATTGAAAATATCGCGAAATGGCTTGATCCGATTCCTACTAAACTTGATCAACAACTCGCCGAACATGTTGAACAAATACACATATTCGGCGACCCGCTCCTCACCTTACCACAATCGATACCAATCTCACTCAACACACAAACAGAAATTAAATCAGGCGAAAAACTAAAAATCAAAGGTAAAATACAAATAGAAAACGATCTCAAAAATAAAAATAATTTATTGGAAATGAGTGTTTTAATTGATTTGGCGATTTCACCAGATCAGATTTCGATTCGTTCAAAACGGCGAACAAAATTGACAAAACCCGCAACAGAAACACGCAACGAAGACAATGACGAATACAAACTCGCTAACCAACACGTAATCGCTCGATACGTTTTGCCGATCTCCAACCAAGATGGAATTTTTGAAACAGAAATTCCCATCCCGCCAAACCTACACGGAAAACACCTGATCCGCGTCTTCTGCAAATTAAACAACGCCTACGCCATAGGTGCCGTAACCATCCACATAAACAAAATTTCCAACAAATAAAAATCATTATAGAGAATTTCTAAAAATTAATTTTATTCGAATTCGGTTGATTTTTATCGACTAAAAATCAACCGAATTTAAAATAATTTGTTTTTTGCGAATAATAAAATTTCCTATAACAATTATTGTACAATTATTATTATGGCATATCGGGAAGCACTTAATTATATTGCGTCGCGGACTCGCGTGATTGAGTTGTGCAATCAACTTGGCGGTAGGGTTGCGATTTGTCCTGACTGGAATGGTCGGGTTATGACTTGTAGTTGTGAGGGTTTGAATGGTTACAGTTTTGGGCTTGTGAATGTCGGCGAGATTGACAGAAGCGAGAGCAACAACACTGGTTCTGAAAATGAGATTGCCCGTTGTCTTGAATTGTACGGCGGCGAGGATCAATTTACCCTTTCGCCCGACAACGGCGTTTTCAGTCTTTATCACAATAAAATCACTTCGCCGTCTCTCAATGGATTCACGGAAGGTAAATTCACAATTGACACAGAACCGCCTGATCCTGAAATCAGAATGCGGCGTTCGGTTGAGTTTTGCAATGGGTTGGGGACGCGGTTTGGGTTTGATATTTTTCGTGTGGTGCGGTTGCTTGAGTTGGAGGAGGTTGCTGATATTTTTGGTCGCAATACGGCAGTTTTATTAGGGCAAACCGATACGTCGTATGTTGCGTTTCAAACGGACAACACGATATTAAATCACGGTGAGCCGGTTATTCGTGAGGCGGGATTGGTTTCGGTTAAGATTAGAAACATGTTGAATACGGGGATTGATTCGGTTGCGGTGATTCCGTTTAGGGAGGGGCAAGAGATTGAGTTGGGGGCAAGTTTTGGCACGGATTTTTTTGATCTCGCGCCGCATAATCAATTACGCCGTTTACCGAATGCTGTGTTGATCAAAGCGAATAACAGGCATAGTTGTCAAATTGGTATTTCGCGAAGTAGGGCAATACCTTTTGTAGGTTTGGTTGATTTTCGCAATGGGAATATGACGTTGGTTTCTTTTAATTTGCCGGACAACGCATGGCAATACGATTATTTGAGCAATGCTTTTTTTGAAGAGCGTGTTGAGGAGAAAGTTGATGTTATAGACGGTTCTGATTCTGGGGCGGGATATGATTTTGTCAGTACGCGCAAGAATGATATTTATCTGCAAAACAACGAATTTATACGGAAAAATTATGAACAATTGAAATTGCGATCCGACGAAAATTTTGACAAATCGCCAATTGACAAACTTGAATCGTTGTATTCCGGCGAGGTTGTACGGGTGTACAATCATGTTAGTTCGGACGCGGATATAAAGTCAACTTTTAGATATTGCGAGTTCGACATTTTTTCTGCGGCGTGCGAGCTTGACAAAGGCAACGCCCTATCTCACCAACAATTCACTCTCCACATAAACGCCGACAACCAAACCCTAGCCATCCTCGCCAAAGAAATACTAGGCGTAAACTACGAACAAACATACGAAAAAACAATAAGATAAAATATACCAAAACCAATTAGACGATAAACTTCACCCTTAATACTCAAGCTACTTTAAATTCATGGAACTGCGGTAAACCTGCAACGCAGAGCGTTAGGCAAACGCAACAACGTGAAGCGGTTGTTCAGGGGCTAAGCCTATCGCCTTACCGGATACGGTACACAATTTTCCGAATAGGAAAATATAATGAACTTTCCGAAACAAACAACTAGCTCTAAAGAACTAAAGCTCTGTTCTCAGGAACTAGAGACTCGTTCTCAGGAACGAGAGACTTGTTCTCAGGAACGAGAGACTCGTTCTCAGGAACGAGAGACTCGTTCTCAGGAACTAGAGACTCGTTCTCAGGAACGAGAGGCTCGTTCTCAGGAACGAGAGGCTCGTTCTCAGGAACGAGAGGCTCGTTCTCAGGAACGAAAGTCTCACGCTGTATAGTAGTTGCTATGAAATTTATCTTTTTTTGGCAGGATTACAGGATTGTCAGGACACAACAAAATCCTGTCTATCCCGCCTATCCTGCCATCCCGCAAATCCTGTCAAAAAAAATAAAAACTGAATTTCATAGTGCAATGAGTATACAGGCGATAGGCTTCGCACTTGAACAACCGTTTCACGTTGTTGCGTTTGCCTAACGCTCTGCGTTACAGGTTTACCGCAACTTCAGGAATTTCAAAATAGATTGAGTAGAAATGTCCTGATATACCGCAGCTACTTTGAAATTCCTCTTGCCATGAAATTATGAAATTTCGCGAATCATCCATTTATGGTAGCCATTTTATGGAAAATTATCAATTATACCGTAGCTGCTATGAAATTCCTCTTGCTTTGGAATTATGAAATTGTTATACTTCGCCAATCATCCTTTTAGGGGAGTAATTTTATGGAAAATTATCTCTGTGAACTCTGTGCTCTCTGTGGTTATTTAAAAGCAACTGAATAGTTACGTTTACTATTCATTGACAAGAAAAAAATTTTTTAGAAAGGAAATTAACTGTAATGGGATTAACATTAACAGTAGTTGGATCGGTTGCGATAGATAATGTTCAAACACCGCTCGCAAAACGTGAAAATATTTTAGGCGGCTCGGCAACATTCGCATCCTACGCCGCAAGTTTTTTTGTTCCGGTTCAATTGGTTGGAGTCGTCGGCGAAGACTGGTTGCCTGAACATACGAAATTATTTCAAGAACACGGAATCGACACGGAAGGACTCGAAATAGAAAAAAACGGTAAAACATTCAGATGGTCAGGAAAATATCTCGACAACATGAACGACCGCGAAACCCTCGATACTCAACTCAATGTACTCGGTAACTTCAAACCGAAATTGCCCGAATCCTACCGGCAAACAAAATATCTGTTCTTGGGTAACGGCGCACCTTCAACCGGTCTGGAAGCATTGAACCAAATAAAAGGAGCCGACCTCGTCGTAGCAGATACAATGGATTTGTGGATTAACGTTGCCCGCAACGATCTTGACCAGTTGTTGCAACGAATTGACGGTCTTGTGCTTAATGACAGTGAGGCGAAACAATTGACCGGCGAAATAAATACGTTGTCGGCTGGACGCAAAATACTTGAGAACGGTTTGAAATTCGTTGTTGTCAAAAAAGGCGAACACGGCGCGTTTTTCTTGAGCCGCGACGAGATTTATGTTGTTCCGGCGTTTCCAACGGAAGATGTTGTTGATCCAACCGGTGCCGGAGATTCGTTTGCGGGTGCGATGTTCGCGTATATTGTTGCGCAAAATGGTAAACTCGATGAAACGACTATCAAAAACGCATTGGTTTATGGAACGTTGATCGCGAGTTTTTGTGTTGAAGGTTTTAGTCTGGAACGCTTGCAAAAAATTAACTCCGCCGAAATCAAAAACCGATTATCACAATTCAGAAAAATCACATCCTTCTAAGATACGTCGCTCAATGACATATATAATGACATATATACTGAAGCTACTTTAAAATTCCTGAAGCTGCGGTAAACCTACAACGCAAAGCGTTAAGCAAACGCAACAACGTGAAGCGGTTGATCAGGGGCGAAGCCTATCGCCTTACCGGCTACGGTATACCTTAGGAAATTTTTAAAAACCAGCATGCAGATTTTGAGAATATATTCGCAAGATCGGAAATAGAATCTGATCTGCGACTATCCTTAAAGAATCGTAACTATTCAGTTGCTTTTAAATAACCACAGAGAGCACAGAGTTCACAGAGATAATTTTTTTGAAAATGAAATAGACGAAAATTTCATTTTCAACTCTTTCGTATCTTTTCGTATTTA
>JAIRYX010000157.1 GCA_031267635.1 Planctomycetaceae bacterium | reverse complement strand
TTCTGATTTTGGAAACTCTTCGGGGAATTTCTCATGTTCTTTTTCAAGAAACTCGCCCTGTCCCAATTGTCCCTGGAGTCTCTTGCGTCCCTTGGGAACAACAGAGCCGCCGCCGTCGCAAGCGACAGAGTCGCCGTCGCAGGCGACAAAAGTTCCGGCGTGTACGCCGAGTGTCTCGCGGTCTTTTCCAAAGCTGTTGGGGTGTTTCCCGAATTATTTAGATGATAAATCAGGTTACGTAGAGTCTTGATTCCGTCCGAGACAAGGTTGTTTACTCGCGTTACACACGAGCGATTAGAATTCGGGAAACGAAAAAACAGCTTTTCCGCCCTTGACAGGAATCATGGCGAAAAGCTGTTCGGCTTCCTTTTGATCAATTTGGGATATGCTTGGACGGCTCATGCGTAACATGAGGCGTAATTTCCAAGTCTCTCAAGTCTCCAACGCTTATTCCTTTTAGAGTTAGGGGAGATTTCCTTGTTTTAGTTGTTCGACCAACCTGTCGATACGTTCCATGTTTTCCGGGATGGGGAGTTTCTGGGGGCATTTTTCGACGCAGAGGGAGCAGCCGATGCAATGGTTAAACGATCTTTCTTTTGGGATGCCGCGATCAAAACTGGTCAAGAACGCATGACGCGCACGGCGGTAGTTTTTGTCTTGTGAATCTTTGGGAAGATTGCCCTCCGTAATGCAGCGGTTGTAGTGCGAGAAGATCGCCGGAATATCCAGCCCGTAAGGACAAGGCATACAATATTGACATTCCGTACACGGAATATAATCAGCATGGAGCAGCAGCTTGGTCACATTGTCAAGCACGGCGTAACCTTGTTCGTTGATCGGCTGCAACGGCGAGTAGGTGCGGATGTTCTCTTGCAAATGTTCCATGTAAACCATGCCGCTCAAAACAGTCAGCACGCTCTCCGGCGTACCCGCGTAACGGAATGCCCATGACGCGGGGCTTTCTTCCGGCTGCGTTTGTTTCAACAAAGCAAGCGAGTTGCTCGGCAATCGGGACAACCGACCGCCCAGCAACGGCTCCATCACAATCACCGGCGTCTTACGTTTAACAAGTTCCGAGTAAAGATATTGGGCGTTGGTATTTATACCGGAAGCGTTTTGCCAATCCACGTAGTTAAGTTGGATCATGGCAAAATCCCATTGAATATCTTGAGCAACCAAAAAATCAAACGCCCCAATATCGCCATGAAACGACCAACCCAAATTGCGGATACGTCCCGCTTCTTTCTCCTTGAGCAGGAAATCCACCATGCCGTTTTCGTAAAAGCGTTCCTTAAAGGTTTTCATACCGCCCGTGCCGACATTATGAAGCAGGTAATAGTCAATATAATCGACTTGCAGACTCTTGAACGATTGGCGGTACAAGTTGATCGCGTAATCAAACGAGTGTGCCTCCGATTCGGAAACATTCGGATCAATACTTCGATGGTTGGAGAGTTTGGTTGCGATGAAAAACTTGTCGCGCGGATGCCGTTTCAACGCGATACCTGTTGCGGTTTCCGCCCAACCTCGAATATAAACCGGCGCGGTGTCGAAATAATTCACGCCGTGAGCAATCGCGTAATCAACCAATTCATTGACGGCTTCCTGATCAATTTCTTCGCCGCTTCCGTCCGCTTTCTGTTTCAGGGGCCACCGCATACAACCATAACCAAGCAACGACACTTTATCGCCGGAATAAGGATTTACGCGGTAAGTCATTTTATCGACGGGGACTTCGCCGAGTTGGGAGTTATTGACGGCGGATTGCGAATCGGGCTTGCAGCCGTACAACGCCGCCGTCGATACCGCTGTTGTCGCCGCCGCTCCCGTGCCGACGATCTTCAAAAATTCACGACGGCTTGGTTGGGTGTTGTTCGTGTCTTGGTTTTCCATGGTAGGATTCCTAATTATTTGAGTTTTGTTTGTAGGGGCGGGGGTTGCCCTCGCCCCGTTTTTCAACCGCCTCATTACGGGCGATCGCGAGGGTCGCCCCTACTATTTTTAAATCATTCTATGTCTTTCGTGACCTTCGATATAGATTGCGCTGAGCGGTCTTGAGGGGCAAAGATGTTCGCATGCGCCGCAGCCGATACAACGTTCAGTATCAATCATTGGAATTTTGGGCGCATCAGGTTTGGCAGTGTCTTGCAGGATGAGTTGGATTGCGCCGGTCGGGCAATGGCGTTCGCAATTCTTGCATGTTACGTTGTCGCGAATGACTACGCAATTTTTTTTAACCCAAACCGCATGACCGATCTGAACCGCCGTCTTCTCTGCTGTGGTAATCCGATGAATCGCCGCCGTCGGGCAAACCTCCGAACATCGCACGCACTCCGGTCGGCAGTACCCGCGTTCAAACGATATTTCGGGTTGCAGGAATTTGGACAAGTCATGCGACGGGCGAAGCGTTTGATTCGGGCAAACCGAGACACACAATTGGCACGCCGTACAATGTTTCGCAAAGTTGCGTAAACCTTGCGAACCCGCCGGAATAAGCGGCGTTGCCCTATCCGGTTTCTTCTTGTCAATAAGTTCCGCCAAACCGCCGTCCGCGAACAGATACTTCGCCCGCAACGCCGAAACAAACGTAAACAAAGCCGCAAGCGATAGCAAATTACGGCGAATAGAATTGCCGGAATGGTGGTTCGCGCTATTGGAATCATCGGAGGAGCGGGCGGTTGTTTTGCTATCTGTTGCGTGAAAGTTGTGTTGGAGCATGGTCGAGACGCTGAAGGGAGGAACACGGGTATAAACGAGAGCGTTTCGTCGGCATTGCCCGACGCAATTCATGCACGTTACGCAACGGCTGTAATCTATCGTTTGCGTTTTATGGTCAATACACGAGGACTTGCAGTTGCCGGCGCACAACCCGCAGCGGTTACATTTTTCGGTGTTGATGACCGGCTTGAACAAGGAGAAGCGGGCAAGAATCCCCAACGCCGTTCCAACCGGACACACGCTGTTGCAGTAGATTCTCCCGTTTCGCCAAGCCAGAAACCCCGTCAGCACAAAGAACCCTATGGCAACCGCCAGCGTAATTCCGCTCTTCAACCAAATGTCCACCGGCGAAAACGTATAACTGCCGAGATGTATCGAAACATGCCCCAGTAAGTTGTTGCCCAGTTGGTACAGCGGGACAAACAGACTGGAGGCGATGCGACCGTAGATACTGTACGGCTCAAGCAGGGCAAAGACGGAGTTGACCCCCAAAACGAACAACACGCCGAAAACCGCCAACACACCGTATCGCAGCCAAGTTACCGCCGGCGAAAACGCGTACCGATGTTTCGGCGTTCCGGCTTTTGCCGTACCTTTCCGCCGTTTCGGCATTACCCGCGCCGCAATATCTTGAAACACGCCAAGCGGACAAATCACCGAACAATAAATCCGCCCAAACATGAACGTCAACAACACCAACGCCGCCACCGCGCCGATATTCAACGCCAATATCGCCGGCAAAAACTGTATCTTCGCCAGCCAGCCGAAGCATCGGTGAAACGTTCCCGTAAAATCAAGGAACAATAAAGTTATCAGCACAAAACTAATAACCGCAAACGTCATTCTAATTCTTCGCAACATGATGATTAAAAGTGTCTTTGTCAAAGGAGATGAGTGATTTGAGGAACACAAGGAACATTAAGAAGCATTGGGAACTTGCGGGACATGGCTGTTATACCGCCAATAATCTTTCCCGCTTTCTTCGCGCAATTCTTATAGATAGATCATTATACAAGTTAGAGTTACCTCCAGGTCAAGAGGGGGGAAAACGGAATGCGGTTCGCACATCCGGTAGCAGAATTCGCACTTGAACAACCGCTTCACCATCGCGGCTGTTTTCTTGAATGCCTATTTTCGCAAAGTCCTTTATATTCCTCACCTTTTAAAATTCGGCTTTCATCAAAAAGGGCTTTAGGGACAAAAGGGAGTTTAGGGACGGATTTCATCAAGAGCAACTTTCTTTGGCGAACTGCTTGCTTTGTCCCTAGTACAAAGTCCCTCAATTTCTCTTGATCTGAAAAATGTCAAATTTATAGGTATTTTACGTTGAAAAATGCCAAATGAAATTGCGTGACTTTGTAGTAGTTTGCTCGACTGAACCGTGACAACAAATTAAATAAAGAAATACCTGCGCAAGCAGTATTACGGCTTGAGGACTCCAAAATTCAATTTAGAACATTCTATTTTCAAAATTTTTTAAAAATGCTCTTGCAAAACCGTTAGCGTTTTGGTTACAATTCAATACGCTCAATAGTTTTAGGAGAATTTTTGAGTCATTTTCATTTGCAACCGCGTTTTTGTTTTCCATAAGTAGGATGCTTTGAAAAACACTTTATATTTTATCATTTTGTTCGGTTTTTTGGGAGTTTGCGCGACATTGGCGTTTCGTCCGCAAGCTGCGGATGTTGTTTTGTCATTGCTCGGTTTGAAACATGAGGAGTCGGCAAACACGTTCCCATCTCCAGAATTCCTAAGTCAAAATTCCACCTCCGGTTCAAACTCGGAAACGGAAGGGAATGCGGTTTCGAGAAATACGTTTGGTTCGGCGATTTCGTATTCCGCTTCACAAAATGCTGTCTTTAATTCCACGTCCGGGTTTCAAGATATGCCGCCGATGTTCGGGACGTTTCCTGAACAAGCATTATCACAACAACCGGAAACACCGAATCCTGCTCTCGCTCCTTCATGGAATAATTACAATAATAATATTGCCAATTCGGTTCATTCCCTTGAGCCGCAGCGCGGAATCGGGTTCGGAGATTATGCCGGGATTCCTATTCAAGATGTTCCCGCATTTCCTGTTGATTCCAACGGCGGTAATTCCAGCAATGGCAATTTCAACAATGACGACGGATTTGCAACGTCGCACGGTGTGGGACATTCGCATCATGCGCCCTATGATAATGATGTTGTTTTTGCGGTTAATCCGCCGAGCGGTTCTTCGAGTTCGGACTTGTCGACATCGCAATTTTCTGTTGGTTTCGCCGATTTTCATGCGGCACAAAATAATGAAACACACAATGCAGAGGACGGTTTCGCCAGCAGCGGCTCGCAGGAAATCAAGCCGGCCGCGTATCAGCAAAATGTTTTTGGTACACCGAACAACGTCAATTTTCAAAACGTTCCGGCTCTTGCCGATTCAAAAACGCAAACAACAGGCGTTACGGTAGGCGGGCATTCGATTGCCAACGCAAGTGTCGTGATGCCCGACCCGCAAAATGATGCGAAATTCGGACATTTCGCTTTAGTCGCTCCGGCAAATTATGAACATCGCACGGACGGCGCGGCGGAATTAGTCAACATTCCTGTTCAAGCCAACATTCCGCAAACTCAAATGACTTTGAACCCTACGCCGCCGCTGAATGTTCCAATGATGGACGTACCGCAATTGCAGGAATCGCAAAATAATGTTCTTCAAAATAATATTTCGCAGAACAACTTTCCGCAAAATAACATTCAACAAGATTATGTGTCGTCGCAACCGCAAGTGATGCCGCAATCGCCACCGCAATTTGAGACGCCGCAATTTGTGTTGCCGCCGTTTCATGTTGATTCGCCGCAAATCGTTGCGATGCAAACGCCGCAAGCACAATCATTGCAACAGTTGCAACCATTGCCGCAACAACCGTCGGTAAGTAATCCTTCCTCGCCGTTTACAACATCAATGCAAAATCCCGTTGCGACCAATCCGCGATCGCAATATGAACCAGACGTTCTCGCGGAATTTCAAACAGTATTCGGCGCGCAACCGCTTGCTCGTGTCAGTTCGGATATTTTCATTCAGACATGCGATATTCTTCCCGATTTGAAAGAGCAACTGGATTTTCAGTGGCCACTCATCTGCCGCGATAGCTATAAGCAAAATCATCGGATGCCGACGGCAAATGAAGAACGGCAATTCAAGGCACAACAAATTCAGGAAACGATTGAACAAGGTTTGGACGCACGAATTGAAGTCGCGTTGATGTATCACGATATGACGTTGAACGTTCCTCAAGAACACATTGATCAGTTGAATCAACAAATCGGTAACGATTTCGATCTGAAAATCATTCCCGAATTGATGAAACAATATCAAGTGACAAACCGTTACGATCTCGACCGTGAATTGCAAAAACATGGAACATTTTTGGAACGCAAGCGGAAAAATTATATCGAGAATCAAATGGGAATCGGTTGGTTCAGCTCGAAACTCAAGTCGCAAACGATGGTATTGACTTACGACCAAATACGAAACTATTACTCGGCGCACAAGGAAGACAAATACAAACATCCCGGAAACGTCAAATGGGAAGAGCTTGCCGTTTTATTTTCGCGGACTGCGAATGAGCAAGAAGCATATGCCCAAATCGTGGAATTGGGAAACCGCGTGTTAAAAGGAGAATCGTTTACGGCGATAGCAAAACAAGGGTCGCATGGCTTGACGGCGAATTTGGGCGGAACACGGGAAATGCAATTGGAACGCGGCTCGTTGATCACGCAACAAGTTGAACAAGCCATCTTTCAGCTTCCCGCCGGAAAAATGAGTACAATTATTCGTGATAAAGACGGATTTTATATTGTCCGTGTGACGGAACGAATTGAAAACAGTTATACGCCATTAGATCAAGTCGTCAACGAAATCAAAACGAGTATCATGAGAGAACGCGGAGAGAAAGAGCGGACTGAAATTCTTGCCGATCTTCGCAAAAAGTATCCGGTGATGAAAACCAATGAGTTACGAAACATCGCGGAAATGGCGGCGAAAGTGGAGTTGAATATGCCGATTGACGAGTCGGAATCGCGTTATAGGATGTTACTGGCACGCGCGGAACAAATCGCGCCGGAAAAGAAACCGACAGGACAATCAAGTCCGCAACCGCAACAAATGATAGCATCGCAACCGCATCCGGCAAACGCCAATGACATGAGTAGCAATCGAGTCGCTATGGTGTCCCGCCACGACGTTCCGCAACCTTCTGCAACAAGTTTCGACCAACAAGAAGAAAAAGAACCGGAAAAAAAGAAATCGATTTTCTCGTCGCTGAATCCGTTTGGTAGATGATAAAAGCAAAGAAAGGGACAATTGGAACACGAGGGACTTTGAGGACTCGTAAGACTTGTTTTTCTGATTTTTGAGCAACTTTTTTTAACGACTTCCCTAGTCCCAGAAGTCCCAATTGTCCCTTGTGTCCCTACAAAAGCAATATCCATTTTCGGAACTTCATACAGCAATTAAAGAATGAATGACTTCTATTATTTTCATTGCGGAAAATTTACTTGACACGCAAAAACTGGGGGCAAAACTTGCTGAAACGTTTCCCGACGGTTCGGTGATTGCGCTGATTGGAACGCTTGGAGCGGGCAAAACACGGCTTGTACAAGCGGTTGCCGAAGCGTCCGGCGTGCCGAAAAATACGGTTTCCAGCCCGACTTTCGTTTTGATTCATGAATACGAGGAAGGCGACCGCCCCATCTATCATTTTGACGCTTATCGACTGGAACAGGAATCGGAATTTCAATCCATTGGAGCTGACGAGTATTTTGACGGGTTGGGATTGTCGTTTGTCGAATGGGCGGATAGAATCCCTCGCGCACTTCCCGCCGAACATGTTACGATTGAAATTGAAATCCTGTCGCCGGAAAGTCGCCGGTTTACGTTCTCCGCTACCGGTGAAAAATATGTGGACTTTATGAATGCAATGACCGCATTCATCCGCTTGACCTCCAGTAACGCAAGAGAGACATGAGATACTCGTAACTATTCAGTTGCCCAGTGCGGAGTTATTGGGCTTGTGCAACTACATCATTACCCGAACGGCTTTACCCTTGCAGTCTTTATTTATCCAGTTCCCTTAGTAGCCCGAATTGCGCCATCAATATGCACCCTGACGCCCTTATTTTTCGTTTGTAATCCCATCATCTAAAACGTAAGGGGCAATGTCCGAGCGAAAACGAATCGCATGTGTGGCTATTTTTTGTCTATTGGTATCTCGTTTTCGCTCGAACATGCTCCATAAAGGCATAAGGGCAAGTTTTGAGGGCTTTGTTGGCTACCAAGGGAAATTTGATAAATAAGGGCGGTAATAGTAAAATCTTTCGGATAACCAGTCAATGGAAACATCGTCATTAATATTGTTACCCAGTGCAGATTTATTTGATTTTGACAACTGAATAATTACGAAAAAATGTCGGAGATGAATAAAGAGTGTTTGGTGAGAATGAGTTTATTGTCTTTGGAGTTGCTCAAAATAATCGTCAATCATTCCGACCGCGTCTCGCCAATCAAGTAGATCCGTGATACTGATATTTAGCACCAACGCTTCCAGAATGCCGTACAAGTGGTTCGTCATTTTCGCCGGGTCGGCAAGCGGTGCAATGTTTTTGTTTTCTACGGCTTCCTGCAAAAGGCGGTTCAATACAAATTTGATGCCTAACGTATGCCGCCGCACTTTCCGTCGAATGTCGTTGCCCGCCTGTTTTTGAGAAAGCAAGTATTCCAGTAAAACAGTCAAAAACACTCTGTTTTCTGAAAGCGTTTTCGCCAATAAATGCAAAAAGCGTTGCAGTTTTTCCAACGGCGACCAATCTTTCCGATCACGGATTCGCTGAAACAGGTTTTCCATTTTACCGGTCGCTTGTTTGATCGCGTAATCGAAGATTTGTTCTTTATTTTGGAAATACTTATAAATAGACGTCCTGGAGATGTCGCAACGGTCGGCGATTTTTTGGTAAGTGACGCCGTTATATCCTTCTTCCGCAAATAAAGCGAACGCATTTTCCAGAATTATCGTTTTTCTTTGTTCATGGTCAACTAGGATTGTCATGGAAACATCCCTAATTTTAATGGTACATTGGAGATAAATGATACCGATTCTGATGTTGTCGGTTCAGACGAATTTTGTTCCGCTTCATTTTTCGATTCCGGTTCTGATGACGATTGCGGCGGTACTTCGGCACTTTCTGTGTTCTGTTCCTGAACGGTAATTTGATAAGCGAATACGCTATTTTCCGAAGGACTACCGCCCACTTGATCTTCATTTGTCGATAAAATCAGCACAGGAACGTCGTCGTTCCACCGGGCTGTCGCCATTCCGGAAAGTAATTTGCCGACAACAAATTTGTCGAGCAGTTTGCCGGACTTATCGAAAAAGCTGATTGTGCTATCGGCAGAGGCAACACACCATTCCTTCGATGTACTATCGCCAAGTAAATTGCCGCTCGTCACAAAATCAAACGACTTCACGCCGGGCGAACCGGGAGAAATTTGATTTTGCCATAAAAAAACAGGATTTTGCGCGCTATTTTCCGTTCCGTTATTTGTATTGACTCCCGCGACAAAAATTTGACCAGGGTTGGCAAGCACCGCTAATACTTCAGAATTGCCGTCGCTATCGAGATCGTCGGCAAATAATTTCCAAAGCAAACCTTCACGAGATTCCGGCGACCATTTACGAAGATTGACGCCTTCCGCACTAAATTCAGCAAAATCAGTCGATTCATAACCGCGTTCGATTGTCCAAATAAACGGCGTCTTATCTCTAAAAACAATGACAACTTGATCCGGTTCGGAACTCTTAACCTCCCATAATTTTTTTCCTGTGATATCAATTGCTACTATTCGTCCTGTTTCATCCGACGGCAATCGACATCCGGCAACAATTTCCGGGATTCCATCGCCGTTCAAATCTGTCATTTGCACGGCGGCAATTTCATACTTTCCCATTTCCAAAGCGTCAGGCCAACTCGCTACGGTATTCATGTTCCCGTCGAGAATAAAAAGCTGCTTTTGGTTAATTCCTGTTGCGGTCAAATACCATTTGGCGTCCGACGTTTTGGCACTTCGGAGAAAATGAAGCGGCATTTCCTCCGAAATTCCTTTGGGGATTACTGTCGCCGGTTGATTTTCTTCCAGCTTCAAATCTTTTCCATCCGATGAAACCGCACTAATTTTCTGAAAATCGTGTGGAATAAAAAGATAGGGTCCTATCACATGAGGATTATTAGGAAGAAGATAATCGGTTCGTTTCCAAAGCTCTTTTAACTGAAATGTTTGCGGCAAAGTCGGCTCGGCGATTTCCGTAACTGTTGACTCTGTGTAAAATGTATCGTAGCGAACGGCGTTGTCCATCATTTCTTTAAAGAAGACCACTTGTTCATTAAAAAGAGTGCGAATCTGAATTTGCGGTTCGTTGCCTGCCAACGCCGAATCAACAATCATCGTGATATTTTCTGCCGAAAGGACTTCCGTATTGACAAGTTGCAAATTCCCTTCTTGCCCAAAAATCAAAAATGTCGGCACGTCAGTCAGATTCAATTCTTTCATCAATGCCTGATTGCTCTGGCGGAAAAATGGTAATGTAATTTCCCACTGTTGTAACGTCTCGGCAATCGTATTGTCTGCGACGTCTTGCGTATCTACAGAAACGGGGAATATCTTAACTTTTTTGTTATTTGCGTAATGATTTGCCACATTTTGTAAGATTTCCATTGCTGTACGGCAGATTTGCGACGCCTGCGGATCGGAAACAAAAAGAAGAACAACCGAGACTTCTTTTTGCCCGATAGCGTTTATGATTGTCGATTTGCGATCTTGGTCCAAACAAGTTAAATTTTCCGGTCTTCGTCCCAATAAAAACATTTCCGGAGGAAGCAATTCCGAAACCGGAGCCGATAAAGTCGGTTTTTGCATCTCAAATGTTGCCATTTGCATCGGATCGGGATCAAGGAGCGCATTGACTAACTCAAATTTTATCGAAACTGGTTTGATCTTTTGGTTGGAAGAAATATGATCGACAGAAATCTCCATGCGAAGTAACGTGTTTGTTTCACGTTCAATCCAATAAGTTCGTTTTCCGGTCAATTTATGGGTTACGTCAATTCTGTCGCACGGAAAAACTTGAGAGCGGTCGTCGGAAAGTAAATATTCCGGTAAACGTAATTGAACATTGGAATCATCAGGAACCAATGTCAGCAACGGATTTTGCGCAAAGAGAAGCACAATTTGCGGCGGTAAAAAGATAACTTCCGGCGGCGCGTCAATTTGCATCATTTGCGATAAAATCATATCGCCATAAAGCTCTTTGATCGACATTTCTTTGGGAGCGTGCTTCTCAACAACTTGGTTATAAAATTTGCTCAGACCAGCGTGAGCAAATAAAAATTTACCATCACTCACCATTTTCCCCATATTCATTTCCATTCTCACCTGATTTGGTTTTTGAAAAACAAATGAACAAAGTTGGTGCGTTGTTTGTTGTTGGTTATTTTCATCTATGTAAACAAATTCAAAATAACCTTGATCCGCATAGGATTTTGAATTTTTGTACGATTTTACAACATTTTCCAAAATTTTTCGCGGGTCATCGGGTTGCGGCATGAGTGGAGCCAACGACATAATGTCAATTTCCGGGATAATTTCTTCCGCTTGCGTTTCTGCCGTTTGCCCGTTTTTGTGGATTTCTACCGGATTATCAGACGTGTTTGGCTGATTTTGTTGTTGCGGATTTTCTTTACCGGACTTTTCTTCTTCCGTTTTTTTTTGACAACCAGTAATAATTAATGTCGTAACAATAAACACGACAAGGATTTGCATCCAGCTTTTGTAATTTTTTGACATATTAAAAACTCCCCAAGATTTTCGTACATTTTCGCTCGGCAAAATTATTACTGAATAATTCTGTCGTTTTAATAATTTTAACAAAAAATCCCTCAACGTGTAAAGACGGAAATTATTGACGTTAATTTCTACACTACGAAAACTCCATAAAGTCTATCTTTGACCAAAGATATAGAAAATCAGAAAAAACTCGCTTTGTGACAGAAACGTCATGGAAATCTATGCTATTTTATTGCAGACAGGAAAATTTCGTGTCGCTAATTAAAGCAAATAAAGATAATCCAGCAAAAAAGGTAGACAAAATGAATTCTGTACTTTTTGGTCAAGTGACCAAAGCGTTGAAAAAAAATCCTTATCTTGATTTTTCAACAATGACATGCGAAACGGAAAAAGATCGTGTGGTTTTACGGGGAGTTGTCCCTTCGTATTTTGAAAAGCAAATGGCACAGGAATCGCTTCGTTCAATTGAAGGAATCGGAGAAATTCTCAATGAGCTTGAAGTCCTCACACATCCACATCACCCGTTTTTCTCAACGATGGAACGCCATGTTTTGAACAAATAATACATGTCACTATTTAGTTGCCCAAGTCCAATAAATCCGCACTGATCAACTGAATAGTTACAGTTTCACCGGGAAATACTACGATTGTAACTCTGATGTATCAAATTCCATTAGTAGCCCGAATTGCACCAATATGCGTCTTTATGCCCTTATTTTTCGTTTAATGTTTTTGGGTAACAATCCATGCTCTAAAAAATAAGGGCGCATTGAGGGGGCTTTATTGGCTACTCAAGGAAACTTGATAAATAAAGGCGGCAATAATAAAATCGTTCGGATAACTAATACCAAGCCACGCAATTTCACTTGGCATTTTTCCACATAAAATGCCTATAAATTTGACATTTTTCATATCAAGGGAAATTGAGGAAATTCGTAGTAGTTACCCAGTTGTCGGACGGATTTATTTGGCTTGGGTAATTGAATCGTTATAGTATTTTATCACTCAATCCCTCCCCAAAATATGAAATAAGCAGCCGCGAGAAATATAAGAACAGTTTACGCAGTATTTTCAAAAGCGGAAACAGCAATGGCTCTGGGCGTATTTTTCAATGCTTAAAATGTCGCCGTCCGGTAAAAATCATAGCGATACCGTGTTTGTTGCACGCTTCAATGACCGCGTCGTCGTTACGAGAGCCGCCGGGTTGAATCACCGCTTTCACACCGTGTTGCGAAACCGCCTCAATCGAATCTGGAAACGGGAAAAATGCGTCGGACGCTAACACCGAACCGTCAATCCGGTCGCCCGCTTTTTTAATAGCGATTTCTACCGAATCTACGCGACTCATCTGTCCTGCACCAGCTCCAAGCAACATTCCGTCTTTGGCAAGCGTTATCGCGTTTGACTTGACATGCCGCACAATTTCCCACGCGAAACGAAGATCGGCGAGTTGCTTTTCAACCGGCTTCGCGGCGGTAACGACCTGCCATTGATCTTCGGGATCATTGTCCGTGTCGGCATTTTGCAACAATGCACCGCCTTCGAGAATCCGCACCGACAAACCGGACGGTGATTTCGCCAGCGAACCGCATTGCAACAGACGAACATTAAGACGCCATTTCGGTTGAGTTTTGAGAATTTCAAGAGCTTGCGGCTCAAAATCCGGCGCGACAATCGCCTCAACAAACAGTCCCGGTTGCGAAAGAAATTCAGCAGTTGCCACATCGACATTCCGATTGAATCCCAACACGGAACCAAACGCGCTCAATGGATCGCCTGCCATCGCGTTTTTCGCGGCATCAACGGCAATTTCAGCAACCGCAACGCCGCACGGATTATTGTGTTTAATAACGGAAACCGCCGGTTGTTCGAATCTTCGGACAATCGCTAACGCGGAATCCAAATCAAGAATATTATTGTAAGAAAGTTCTTTGCCGTTGAGTTGACGAGCGGAAACCACATTGGCCGATTTCGCTTTTTTATCCACATACAACGCCGCTTGCTGATGCGGGTTTTCACCGTACCGCAAAACGGTTTCTCGA
The DNA here is from genome assembly GCA_031267635.1 of Planctomycetaceae bacterium. Taxonomy (GTDB): domain Bacteria; phylum Planctomycetota; class Planctomycetia; order Pirellulales; family Thermoguttaceae; genus WRMR01. Next base: position 8,441 of record JAIRYX010000157.1, on the reverse strand, counting down.
TGAAATTGAGCGTTGAACGTTTCGGGAAACAAACTGTCGGCAGAACGCTCGACAAAATATCGGGAAATCGCGGTGTCATACGACGCAGTATGCGTAAAAGCGTCTTTTGCCAATGACCGACGAAGTTGCAATGTTGTCGCACCGTCCTTTTGGATTTGTTCCAAAACCGCAGAGTATTGTTCGGAATTAGTAACAATTGTAACAAATTGGTAATTTTTTGCCGCCGCTCGCACCATCGTCGGTCCGCCAATGTCGATATTTTCAATCGCTTCTTCGTCGGTCACACCTTCTTTTGCGACTGTCGCCTCAAACGGATAAAGATTAACGACCACTAACTCAAACGAAAAAATCCCATATTCAACCATCGCTTTCATGTCATTGGGGTTATTGTGACGGCAAAGAATCCCGCCATGCACTCTTGGATGAAGCGTTTTGAGTCGCCCGTCCATCATTTCGGGGAATCCGGTGTAATCAGAAATATCGCGTACCGGTATTCCCTCGTGTTCGAGATGTTTACGGGTCCCGCCAGTGCTGTAAATCTCAACTCCTGCAGCCGTAAGACCTTTGGCAAACGCCGCTAACCCCATTTTATTACTGACACTCACCAACGCCCGACGAATTTTCGGCGATTCCATCGTTCAATCCTCCTCAAATATTTGAACAGTAATTCAAAAAAACAAAAAACGATTTTCTTTTATTATATGTTTTATGTCTAAATCTCAAATAGGGGAGAGAAAATAAAAATTGTGAGTTTGTCTGTTTTTTATTCGATATCTCTATGAGCTATTCTATGATTCTCATCACTGGAGCTTTCCTCGACTTTTTTATCATCAAAACTTTCAGCAGCATCGTTCTCCGTGTTGTTTTCTTTTTCATCTTCCAAATCGCGCATATGTTCTGCGTCGTAGAAAGCGTCGCCGGGCTGCATTGCCCAGATTGAGCGAATACGTTTACCGTCTTCAATTGCGTCAATTAAAAGCTCGACGTCTTTATCGGTACACGAATAAAGTTCACAGTTGGTCGGTCCGATGCGGAAACGGTCGCCGATTTTCACAATCGATTGTCTGCCTTCGAGCCGGTAATTAAACCATGCTTGCGGTTTGTCGTTTGACCAAGTAATGCCGTTCAAATAAGTGTGTTTAGTCGCGTCGGCAAGACGCGGCTGTTGCGGCGGCGGACTGTCAGTTCTGCTTGGTTGCGGCGGAAAATACGGCGAGAAAAATGCGCGACTGGCAACGGTACGCACCATACCACTCCAATCCATTTCGTCTTTCTCTTTTTTGGCGGCACTAAATATTTTGTTCGTTGTTTGCGGAATCGAAACCACTTCAATGTTGATCGTCACTTCGATACGGCGCGCGCTTTCAATCGGTTTGACAGTCATACTGCGAATCAAATGAAGCGTGTCAGTTTCATAAAACCGTTCCAAAAAACGCCCGAAATCGTTTAACGTCGTTTTTCCTTTCACCGTGAACTGACAATTTTTATAATAATCCGAAAGCTCTTTATTGGTTTGACCGCGTACTGCGCGAGCTTTGACCGCTTTCGTTCCTGTGTGCGTAACCTGTCCGCCTTCAAACCTCAACGACGTGATAATTTCTGTCAGCCAATTTTTGTATCCGGCAACGGCAATCGCTTCGTCACTTGGCAACGAGCGTTTTGCGTCTTCGAGTATTTTCTTTTCCGCTTCTTTTCCTGCTTTTTGTTTATTTTCTAAATTTTCAATATTCTCTTGAGCGGTTTCGAGCTGATTCTGCATGTTCGTGACCGAAGAACCAAACAGATACATCGAAACCGGAATTGATGCAACAAGAAAAATCGCCGCGCACGCAATCAGCATCAATTTTTCGCGTTTTTTCGGATCAATCGTGATAAGACTCATGCCGCCCCTCCGTTTCCATTTTGTGAATTCACGTTATTGCTGCCGTTTGTTTTTTGCTGCGGTTGCTCCTGTTTTTCTTCTTTTTTATCTTCTGGATTTTCATTAGAATTTTCATTCAGCGGCGGAATTTGCGGTTCGATTTTTTCCGATGTTGTTGTTGACGTCAGCTCTTCGGAAATTGGCGATGGCGGTGAAGCCGTCGTTTTCGCCGCTGGTTGCTGTGTGGATGTTTTTGCCGTTATGCCTCGCGGCTGCGTTTTCGGCGGAATGATCGAAACGGTCACTTTATCGACGGAATGTGTATAAGCTCCACCGTTGGTTGCCGGTTTGATATTCGGTGCGGTGATACTATGCGTATCGTCCCGTAGTTTTTGTTCTAATTGCGGAACAACGGTTGTACCGCGCGTGTTCACCGAAAACGTCATCACTGCGTTTCCTTTTGTCGGTGAGGTCAGCGACAGACTGTTCGTCAACAAAATGTCTTGCGACGACGGCAAATTACTTGCCAGCCAATCTATCTCTTTGAGCCACGAGACATTGCCTTTTTTCCATTCGGCGAGCGAACTTTCCTGAAACGTATGCTGGTCGGAGGAAGCGGTTGCTTTCACGAGTTGCTGTTCTTTGTTGTGGGCGGTTTGAAGCTGTTTTTCGATGAGCGTCCGTCGATAATATCCGAGGCAGGTAGTGAGAAAAATCAGTAATACTATCGCGACAACAATAATATTCATTAAATTGCGATTGTTCTTGTTTTCCGGTTTGTGTTTCGGATTTTTGAAGTCGAGCGTGTTCGGTTTTTCGGCGGCGGCGGCAGTCAGTGCTCCGATAAGCGGCATAAATTGTTCTTCAAAAACCGGCAGATGATTTTTGATTTCTCCGTCACGATTTTCAAAACGCCAAACATTGAACAGCGAAACCGGCGTTGCTAACGATTCGGTCAGCAATTTGAGAAGTTTTTCGTAATGTTCGCCGACTCCGCAAAGAACGATTTCATCGACTTTTTCCGACGGTACATCATTAATTGCCGCCACTATTGTCCGCTTAAACTCAGAGGTCAGCCATTTCCACTTGGCGATTTCTTCCGGTTTTTCAAATTGTCGTTTTTCAGTGTCTGCAAGTTCCGCCCATACAGATTTGGAAAAATGAGCGGTTCGTACAAACGCGGGGTTTCCGCGATAAAGCAAAACAAGCGTTGCCGACAATTCACCGATTTCCACAAAAAGCGTCGTTTTTCCTGCACCGCCGGTTTTTTGCTGTACAGTAATCGTCGCAAAACGTTTTGCCGATTCGCACGGTCCCAACACAATCCGCTGGAGATTCAATCCTGCGCTGGAAATGATTGATTCGATAGATTCCTGTTTTGGCTTTGGAAGAATTGACGCGAGAATATGTTTTTTATCTCTCCTCGCGCCGTCGAATAGTACAAAATCAAGCGCGGCGGTATGTTCATATTCTGTAAACTCTTTTGACGCTTGGAATTTTGCCATTTCAGGAAGTTCGTCATTCGGAACCGGCGGAAAGAGCATTGAGCGGACTTCCACCTCGTCGCGTCCCAAAACAACAACTGTGTCATATTTCCCTAAACGTTCCTGCTGAACAAAATGCCGCAATTTTTTCTTAACGGTTTCCAGAGTGAAACCGGAAAAGACTTCATCGTCAGAGGGTACGGACAAATCCTCCGTTTTTTTTGTGGCAGTTTCCATGTCGGGAAGGATTCGTACAGCTTTTTCGTAAAAAGTTTTCCCTTTTTTGGTTCTTGCTGTAAGAATCAAAATTTGATTTTTATCCCATTGAGCGGCAATCCAGTGTGGCATAAGAAAGAAAAAATTTAAAGTTAAAATTTCTGAAACACGGCTTCTTACTTTTGGGACATTCCAAAAAGCTCCCTCAAATTATTCGTAAGTCCTTATTTTGCAACGGTCACTTTTGTTGAATAATGAGGTTTTTAGAAACTCCCTTTTATATTTTAACAAAAAATCGACAAAATGAGACTGCTATTTCTCCTAAATTAACAAAATTGAGAAATTTATGGATTTTTAACCCGAAGTTTCAGAATCTATTTTGGGGAAATTCTAAAAACCTCATTTTCAACAAAAGTGACCGTTGCAAAATAAGGGCTGACGAATATTTGGGGGAGGTTTTTAGAAATTCCCGAAATTGAAGGATTTACCGCTACTCATTTGTTGTCAGTCACTCGTCACTCCTTTTGTCCTAAGCGTCTCAAAAGGGAAAACTTTTCGCTCCCGATAGCGGGGGTTTGTCATGTCATTACGAAAAAAAAACATATGAAATCGTCTTAAAACGTCCGCCGCTCTTTTCTAAAATTTGTAAGAATCTCATGTATTTTTGAAGTTTCCTTTCTTTCCTCTCTTTACATTTTTCTTGATTGAGTATAGCATGATACGTTATGATGTTGGGCGAAACCGAACCGCCGCCGATTGAATGATTGTAAAAGATAGTGTTTCGGGTTTTCTTTTGCCGAAAAGACGTAAAATGTTTGTTCAGATGAAATTATCGCGTATTGTTTTCAGCGAAATTAACAATCAGCAAGTAATTTATTTGCGGGAAGTCGAAGGGATTCGCGAGTTTTATATTCTTATTGGTGTTTTTGAAGCAAGCTGTATTGACCGCCGTGTTAAAGGAATACCGCAACAACGACCATTGACTCATGATCTCGTCTGTCATGTTTGTAACGAACTCGGCGGAAAAATGCAGGATATTCTGATTTCACGGCTAGAAGATCAAACGTATTTTGCTCAAATCAGAATCCAACAGGGCGAGAAACTTGTCGAAATTGACGCGAGACCATCGGACGCTATCGCTATTGCAGTGAGCTGTCGTCCGCTATTGCCGATTTTGGTGAAAGAAGAAGTGTTGAGACAATCCCTCTTGTCTCAACAGCCGTAGTTTGCGATACTTGCCATTATTCCCAGCTTTCACCTTCACGTTCACCGATTTCCAGTGTGTCTTTCGGTTGACACAAGCCGATCACGAAAAGCAAAACGCTAATCGCAAGCAAAACGCTTATTGCGGTGATTTTTGCCCAAAAATAAAAGACAAGTTTGTCGTATTTCTCTTGGAAATTGTAGCTTAATTCCAGTCCGCCTTTGAGATGGTCGTGAAGTTGAATGAGGTAATAAGGATCGTAAATATTGTGAATCATCTTTTCCGTAAGCGGTACCGATGTTTGAGTTTGCGGATTGTAAGTGGAAACCAACATCATGTCACGTTCGGAAATCGGCTGCGTGTCCCGCCCAACGACTCTGCCGCCGTGCATGAAAAAACGCCGCATCGTGCAAACATCGTTGAGCGTTGGGTATTTCAGCAGATCGAAAGAAAGCGTGCCTAAACCAGCAACAAAAAATACGATCAAAAACAGTGAAATTCCCAACGTTTTCAAAATTAGAGCAAGATTGAATTTGCTTGGCAAGTTGGCAGGTTTAACCTTTATCTTATGAACTTCTTCTGTATAAGGTTCGAGCCGTATAATTTCCGACATCATCGGAACAGTTATCGTATTGCCGCATTGGCATTCCAACTGACAGCCAGCTTGGTTGGTATTCACCGGAATACATAATCCGCACGGACAAGGGAGCTTATAATAACTAGACAAAATACACCTTACGCATAAAATAAATCAACTTTAAATGATAATAAAAAACGATTACAATAGTCTACTATTCATTAATATTTATTTTAACGAACCTTCACGAAAATTACAACAAAAAAACATACAAAAAAGAATGACAAACAACCGACATTACTTTTGAGTTACTTTTTTACATTCTCTCAGTGAAAAAATGAGATAATGTAACCGTTTTTGTTTACTTTTGCTATTTTGTTTATTTGGGACACAATGTGTATTTGAATACATCCCGTTGGGATGCAAATGAAGCTGTAGTGAAAAAACTTAATAAAAAAGTGCTTTTTTAGAGAATTTTTCTGGATTTTCCTATTCAAGTTGTTAAAATTATAATAAGTATAGCAGTTGATCATGCAGTTTACAATTTTGGCTTCGCGTATTTCAAAAAATAAGCTTTGGCTATTTTCTTCATTTAACTTATTTAGCCGCTTTCTCCTTCCCGGAATCTTTTTACGATGGTAATGCCAAAATGATCAAAGCAAACAGATGATTATACAAGTGTTTTGAGTTACGCAGTGCGCTTATGGTTTAGGAATTGCAGAATTTTAAGAAAAGAACATTTACCCTTATGCTGACGTTATTACATCCGAATCGGAAAAGAGTAGCTAATCCGGGAAAAATCATTTCTTTTTAATTACGATGCATCTTTTGCCTGACAGTCATTCTTTACCAAATGGAATGTTTGCTAAACTGCGCAAGATTCTTATGGTAAATTATTAGTAGTAAGACACCGGAATTTTTTTGCGTTGTTAATATAAAAGATTAAAAATTTTTTAATCTTTTATATTTCAAGAAAACGTAAGACATTTAAGAAATTGATGAAATACTTTCGGTGTTTTTTAGTTATGATAAAGGTACAATTGAGGTATTTTTATTGGAATTTCCAACAAAGACATTAAAAATATCCTTAATTATTGTGTTACCTTTTGAGTTTCCGAACATTTTCGTCAAACAATGATGACAGAGGAGCTTGGATTTGTACGATACTGATACTTTAATTGATGACTTTGACGTAAGCTCAGAAGCTGCGACGATTGAAGACTTCGAAGAAGATGTTGTGATCATTCTCGAATCGGATGAGATGAGAGAAGATGATCTGGATGATTCTGAGCAGGACAGTGAAGAGATCGGCGAATCGTTTGAAAATTCCGAAGATGACTTTTTCAAATTCGATGATACTTGGGCAGACGACCCAATTCGGATGTATCTGACGCAGATGGGCGAAATTCCGCTTTTGACCCGACAACGGGAAATTTCGCTTGCCAAACAGATAGAAGTCACGCGGCGTAAGTTTCGTGCGAAGTTGCTGGAATGCGATTATGTGTTGCAAAGCGCTGTGCGGACGCTGGATCGTGTGCATCAGAACGATTTGCCGTTTGACAGAACGGTTCAGGTTTCCGTAACCGACAATCTGGAAAAAGAGCAAATCAAAGGACGCATTAAATGGAATTTGAAAACGTTGTGCGCGTTGATTCGCCGAAACCGTCGTGATTTTCGTGTCGCGATGAGTTATACGTATTCGCAGGAAGAACGCCATGCTGCATGGAAACGTTTAGCAAAAAGTCGTCGCCGCGCCGTTCGTTTGATTGAAGAACTTGGACTTCGCACACAACGTCTTGAGACGATGATTCATTCGCTTGAACGATACAGTAAACGTGTGGATTATCTTCGTGCGCGGATTCACGAATACAAAGCTGCAGGGATTCCTGAAAAACGTTATGTCGAATTGGTCGAGGAATATCGGCAGATTTTGAAAGTAACGCAGGAATCGCCGACAAGTCTTCGTAGCCGTGTGAAATATGTCAAAGACATGTTTGCCAAATATCAGGAGGCAAAACGCGGACTTTCGGAAGGTAATTTGCGATTGGTTGTGTCGATTGCTAAAAAATATCGCAATCGTGGATTAAGCTTTCTTGATTTGATTCAGGAAGGCAATGCCGGTTTGATGCGTGCTGTTGATAAATTTGAATATCGGCGCGGTTTCAAATTCTGCACGTATGCGACTTGGTGGATTCGTCAAGCGATTACGCGAGCCGTCGCCGACCAAAGCCGCACGATTCGTATTCCGGTTCACATGGTGGATACGATGTCGAAAATGCGGAATGTGTCGCGAAAATTGTTGCAAGAAAAAGGACGCGAACCGACAGTCGAAGAGACGGCGGAAGCGGCAAAAACTCCGATTGATGAAACTCGGCGAATTTTGTCGATGAATCGTTTTCCGATTAGTTTAGACCGTCCGGTCGGCAACAGCGAAGACAGTCATTTCGGCGATTTACTTCCTGACAGCGATGCGGAAAGTCCGGCGGTTGGAGCGGCGCAAGAAATGTTGCGAATACGTATCCAAAAAGTGCTGAAAACATTGAGCTATCGTGAACGGGAAATCATCAAACTCCGTTACGGACTTGGCGATGGTTACAGTTACACATTGGAAGAAGTGGGACACATTTTCAAAGTTACCCGCGAACGCATTCGGCAAATTGAAGCGAAAGCTGTTCGCAAATTGCAACAGCCGAACCGTAGCCAAGACCTGATTGGGTTCTTGGATTAGTCCCTTCTAGCTTATTGATCGAAAAGAAACGAAACAATTTTGTTTCGTTTCTTTTTTATTTGCCATTTTACTCCCTCATGTTACGCAAAATCTCAATTCTGTCCGAAATATGGTTATGGTTATCTATTGTTAAAGGGCGTCCAATAATCATTCCATCTTCCGCCTACGGCGTAAAACAAATCAACGAACTGTAACTTCCTTTTTGAAAATTTATTTTCCAACCGATGGGTTTAACCCCCTCGCCCAGCAGTTTCAAGTTAATCCTAACTGCTTTATTTTCCTTGGTTTAGCAATTTTTTTGTTGAGACGTGGTTCTTTCTTTTTACGTTTTTTCTTATTGGTATTTTTTTTGAAGGCGGTCGTTTGGTGAA